>JACQGV010000062.1 GCA_016199375.1 Chloroflexota bacterium
CCCTTCGACAGGCTCAGGATGAGCGGACTGAGGTGTCCCGCTCGTGGGGGCCGGCTGAGGGCCGCGGGCTACTGCTCGACGGGCGTGGTGGGGTCGTTGCCCCACTCGCCCCAGGAGCCAGCGTAGTTCCTCACCCGGGGGTAGCCCAGCAGCCGCAGGGCCAGGTAGCCGTGGGCCGCGCGGACGCCAGCCTGGCAGTAGGAGGCGACCTCTTTGTCGGGGGTGAGGCCCGCCTGCTGATAGAGGGCCCGCAGCTCCTCCAGGGGCTTGAAGAAGGCTACCTGGCCCTGCTGCTGGAGGTTGTTCACCCACTCTACGTGGACCGACTTCGGGATGTGGCCGCCCTTCAGCGCCATCTGGCGCTGGCCGGTGTGCTCCTCCCGGCTGCGGGTGTCCAGGCACACGAAATCGCTGCGCGGCAGTCCCTGCAGGACGCTCTCCTTGGTCGCGAGCCGCTCCGGGTGGGGCCGCGGGGTGAAGGTGGCGGGAGGATAGTGCCCCGGCTGGTTGGAGGTGGGTTGACCCTGGCTGTGCCAGGCGCCCAGGCCGCCGTCGAGGACGCTGACCCGCTCGTGGCCGTAGTACTCGAAGGCCCAGAAGACCCGCGCCGCCCCCGGTGTAACGGTGTCGTCATAAATGACGATGTGGTGGTCGTCGCCGAGGCCGAGCTGGCCCACCACGGCAGCGAAGCGCTCCGGCGGCAGGAGCTGGGAGGGGACCGGGTTGGTGGGGTCGTTGAGCCGGCCTGGGTTCAAGGCCACGGCGCCTTGAAGGTGCGCCTGCTGGTAGCGCTGGGGCGCGCCCACGTCCACCAGGCGCAGGCCGGGGTCGTTCAGGTGGGCGGCCAGCCAGTCGGACTTTACCAGGATGCCGGGGGGCTCAGGCAAGGCGGCTCCTTACGGTGGCGCTCCGGCCTACCACCAGATCTTGGTCCCGATGTCCTGGGCCAGCTCGTCCAGGTTGCGCGTCCACAGCCCCGTGCTCAGGTACTTCCAGCCCCCGTCGGCCAGGAGCACCACGATGTTGCCCCGCTCCAGCCGTTGCGCGTAGCGCTGGGCGCAGCGGATGACGGCCCCGGACGAGATGCCGGCGAAGATGCCCTCCTGCTCGGTCAGCTCCCGGCTGGCCTCGAAGGCGTCGCGGCTGCGGATGACGATGCGGGCGTCGAGGAGTTTGAGGTCCAGGATGGGCGGAACGAAGCCGTCCTCCAGGCTCCGCAGCCCCTGGATGAGCTCCTCCGGGTGGGGCACCACGGCGACGACCTTGACCTTGGGGTTGTGCTCCTTCAGCCGCCGGCCCACACCCATGAGCGTCCCGCCGGTGCCCAGGCCGGCGACGAAGACATCCACCTCCGGCAAGTCGCGGATGATCTCGACGCCGGTGGTCTCGTAGTGGGCCTGGGGGTTGGCGGGGTTGCCGTACTGGTAGAGCATGTGGTAGCGGCTGTCTTCCCGGGCCATGCGCTGGGCCACCTCGATGGCGCCGTTGGTGCCCTTGGCCCCGTCGCTGGGGATGATCTCCGCCCCGAAGATGCCCAGGAGCTGGCGCCGCTCCTCGCTGACGTTCTCGGGCATCACCGTCACCACGCGGTAGCCCCTGCGCCGCCCGATCATCGCCAGGGAGATGCCAGTGTTGCCCGAGGTGGCCTCCAGCAGGACCTTGTCCCTGGTCAGCCGGCCCGAGCGCTCGGCGTCCTCGATCATGGACCGGATGATGCGGTCCTTGAGGCTGCCCGTGGGGTTCTGGCCCTCCAGCTTGGCGAAGAGGCGCACGCCCGGCTTGGGCGAGAGCCTCGGCAGCTCCACCAGCGGGGTATTGCCGATGGCGTCAATGATGTCCCTGGCAACCATCAGATTCCTCGGTCAGAACCCTCGGGCAGGTCCCTCAAACGGCCCTAGCGCAAAAGAGCCTCGGGCGCGGGGCCCGAGGCTGCCCAGGGCAAACAGTCTGCTCTAGCTACCCCCGGCCAGGGCCGGCAGGATCGAGATGACATCGCGCTCCGACACCGGAGTGTCCAGTTGCTTGAGGAAACGGATGTCCTCATCGTTCACGTAGATGTTCACAAACTGGTAGAGGTCGCCGGTCGAGGACACCAGCCTGCCTCTTATGCCCGGGTAGCGGCGCTCCAGGTCGTCGAGGAGCTGGCCCACGGTGGCCCCCCGGCCTTCCACCGTACGGGAGCCGGCTACGAGCCCCCTGAGTACGGATGGGACCTTGACTTCAACCGGCATCTTACCTCCAGGGCGAGCGCTGCGCGGCTAGGGTGCCACCGCCACGGGGGCAGGCACGCCGCAGAACGCTTCGTAATCTATCAGCTCGGTAATGGTAGGGGCATCACCGCAGACGGGGCACCGGGGATTACGGCGATAGCGGAGCATCCGGAAGTCCATAGCCAGGGCGTCATAGAGCAGCAGCCGCCCGGCCAGGGACTCGCCAATGCCCAGGATAAGCTTGATGGTCTCGGTGGCCTGCACGCTGCCGATGGTGGCGCAGAGGGCGCCAAAGACCCCGGCCTCGGCGCAGCTGGGCACCACCCCCGGCGGCGGCGGGGCCGGGTAGAGGCAGCGGTAGCAGCCCTTGCCGGGCAGGAAAGTGGTGGCCTGGCCCTCGAAGAGCAGGATGCTGCCATCCACGAGGGGCTTCCCGGCGAAATAGCAGGCGTCGTTGACCAGATAGCGCGTCGGGAAGTTGTCGGCTCCGTTCACCACGATATCGTAGTCGGCGATGATCTCCATCACGTTGTCCGAGGCGAGGACGGCGCGGTGGCCGACCACCTCCACCTCGGGGTTGAGGGCCCCCAGCCGGTCGCGCGCCGACTCCACCTTGGGCCGCCCCACATCATCGGTATCGTGCAGGATCTGGCGCTGGAGGTTGCTCAGGTCCACTACATCGCCATCCACCAGGCCGATGGTGCCCACCCCGGCCGCCGCCAGGTACATGGCCACCGGGGAGCCCAGGCCGCCGGCGCCCACCAGGAGCACCCGCGCGGCCATGAGCTTCTTCTGGCCCAGGCCCCCCACCTGCGGCATGATGATATGGCGGCTGTAGCGCTGGATCTGCTCCGGGGTCAGGATGGATGGGTTCCGGCCAGCGGCCATGAAAATCGCCTCCAGGCGTCTGCGTTTGTGGTCTCGGACACGGTTAGGGAGATTGTTTAGCGATTTACTCCAGAATTATAGCAGGCGCTCTAAGAGGGAGTCAATCAGAGCCACGCGCGTTCCAACCACCAAGGAGCGCCGTCTATCCCTGACACCACCGTCAGGATTTCACCCGGTAGATTGTGACCTGGGGATTGCGGTAGACCTCCTCCAGCACTAGCCCCACCATGGCCTCGAACTTCACCAGTCCTGAGGCGGGATAGTAGTTCCGCTCCAGTTGCCCGACATAAATGTACTGCACTTGATACTGGCGCAGGAGCGCCAACGCCTGCTCCTGGTCCGGGGTCGAGTACATCCGGTCCACCGCCGCCCGGCGCGCCTCCACCTCGCGCTGGTAGAGCCAGCGCTGCTGCTTCTGGTGCCAGTCCCAGCCGATGACCGCCGGCAGGCCGGTGTAGACGGCGACCCGGTTGCCCCAGCGGTACAGGGGCGTGATGCCCTCCAGCACCACCGGCGAGCCCGGTATGTGGTCCTGCATCCACAGCAGAGCCTGGTAGTCGTAGCGCAGGTCAATGGGGCCCTTGGGGTCCTGGGTGTAGACAGCCCTGGCCATGAAGGACATCCCATCCAGGCTGCGAAAGTCCGTGGCAAAGCGGTCGCGGACGCGCTCGGGCGTCGCCGCCACGGGGTAGACGATGGCTGCCGCAGCCAAGATTGCGATGGCGGCAACGCAGAGCCCGCGCCAGGCCGCGTCCATGAGTCGCGGCCACCGGGCCGGGGCGGGGCCAGCGGCCCGGTCGGGGAACAGCAGCGTGCCCAGGAGGAAGGCCGTGCTCACCGCCAGCAGGTCCCAGGCCTGCAGGTAGAACTTGAAGACGGTGTTCTGGCGGTTGATGTCGCCCTCGATGGTAAACCACTCCACCCCCAGCCCCAGCCCTAGGGCGAGCCCCGCCATCCCCAGGGCAGCCAGGCGCAGATGGCTGTCCGGGCGGGGCCGGGCCAGCTCCTGCCAGGCCAGGGGCGCCAGCAGCGCCAGCAGCAGGAGCAGGAAGGCCGCGGTCGCCTCCTGCCGCCACAGCAGGACATAGAGGGCGCCGACGGCAGCCACGCAGGCATAGGCACTCCATGGCAATACCCCACTCCCAACGTCCAGCCAGGGCCGCGCCGGCGCCTCCACGATCCCCAGGGCGGGTCCGGGCAGACGCGCCGCCTTCAGCAGCTCCCGCAGGGACTGGCTCCGAGCGAGCTGTCCTGCCAGCTCGCGCAGCAGGTAGAGCAACAGCACCGCGATGAAGAGCCCGTGGACGCCCAGGTACTGGTACAACGGTGTCACCCAGCGAGACCGCTCCAGGCTGTCGTAGAACTGGACATTGTGGAGGAGATAGGGGCGAAAGAGGAGCTGGGCCAGCAGGTAGACAAGGGCCACCTTCAGGAGCGCCCAGAACCAGGTGGGCAGCGCCAGATCGCCCCGCCGCGCCCACTCCGCCAGCAGGACAGCGCCCGCCGCCAGGAGCAGGGCGGTGGGGTAGTCCCAGCTATTGGTGGCCCGCAGGGCGCCTATCGCCAGGGCCAGCACCGCTAGCAGCGCCCCGTTCGTGAGGGTGAAGGGCGCCGCCCGCTGCTGCGCCTGTCCCCGCGGGAGGAAGGGCCCGCCCGCGCCTGCCACGAGGGCCAGGGCAGCGCCCAGGGCGAAAAGGGCGTAGGGAAGGGCTAGCAGGTGGGCGTGGAGGTCGGCGAAGAGGAAGCTGAAATACGGGAACTCGGTGATCTCGAAGCCGCAGCGTTCGAAGGCCGGTGGCAGGCAGTCAGGCTGCTGGATGAGCCGGCTCGAACGCCAGTAGTCGAAGGGGCCGAAGGGGAAGCCGTCCAGGGTCCGCATCAGGCCCTGGGCGAGCTGGGCGGCGCCATCCAGGTTTCCGAGCAGCACCACGGCCAGCACCGCCAGAGTCCCCAATGCCAGCGGCAGGCCGGTGCCGCCTCGTGCCCCCTGGGAGCGCGCCCGCCGGACGAGGGCGGCCAGGTTGAAGGCGACGGTGAAGGCCCCCGCCGCCGCCAGGGCCGCCAGCCAGGGCACCGCCAGGTTGAAGGCCACCGCCGGGACGACGCCCGTCAGCTTGACCATGGCAGCCACCGTGAACTGCCCGAAGTAGTAGTAGTTCAGGGCGCCGCCGGCGAACCAGGGGTCGAAGGGTGGCATCCAGGTGCTCTTGATAACGGCGTTCAGATAGGCGAAGTCCATCGGCTTCTCGCCCCCGCGGAAGGGGTGCCACAGGTCGGGGTTGGCGCTCCTCAAGACCCAAAAGATGGCGAAGACGCCCAGGAAGACGGCCTCCTCGAACAGCAGCAGCCGCCACCGGCTCCGGGCGAAGCTGTTGATCTCGTGGCGCCGGCTCCAGTAGACAGCGGCGCTGACGCCCGCCAGCACCAGGAGGACCAGGACCATGGTGGTGCGGGTGAAGGGCAGCCAGTGGAGGCTGGGCGGCAGCCAGGCCGCGTAGCTGAAAAGCAGGACGGCCAGCACTTTAGAGAGGAGGAAGCCACGGTCAGCCAGGCCCTGGAAGAGCATCAGTCCCAAAGGCAGCAGCGCGAGGGAGATGAGCTCGAAGGTCATCAGCCAGGTGCCGGTGGGGAAGCGGTTGGCCAGGCTGGCCCGGTCGAAAAGCCGGGACCAGGTGCCGCCGGCCTGCTGGCGGCTCGCCTCAGTGCGAGTCAGGTGCAGCGCCGCCCCCTCGCCGGGGAACGCCGCCCCCGCCTCTAGGCGCGCCCGCAGCTCCTCCGGGGTGAAACGCTGCGCCTTGGCGAACAGCAACACCGGCGGATGGTCGTACACGCTGAAGCTCTCGTCGGCGAAGCCGCCGTTTACGGTCAGCCAGGAAGGCTGATAGCTGGCGAGGGCCCCGGGCACAGGCAGCCCCGACCGCCCGAAGGGGTCCTCGACGATGGTGACGCCGAAGAGGCTGGGAGACGACAGCTCGTAGCGCGCCAGGTCGAAGCCCAGGTCTCCCTGGAACAGGGCCTGGTAGTAACGGGCGGTGTCGGGGTACCGCTGGGGCAGGCGGGGGATCGTGCCGTAAAGCCGCTGGCTGTAGAAGACCAGGTAGTCCGCCTCCGCCAGCCGCGCGGCCAGGAGGTCGAGCTTCTGGGGGCTGTCGCGGTCGTACAGCGGCAGCTCCAGCAGGCGGTAGCGTGGCTCCAGGCGCGGCAGCCGCTCCTCCCAGTGCTCGACGGCGATGGCGGCGCCAGGCGGCACGCTCTGGCTGATCCAGCGGGCCATGGCCTGGGCGGGGTGAGGCCGCGAGTAGATGGAGGCATAGGCCAGGGCGTAAAACGCAGCGGAGGCCACGACCAGGACAGTGATGCCCACCGCCCAGCGCTGGAGCAGCCGGCCACGCTCAGCAGGTGTCTGTCGCCGGGCCCAGGCGGTGGCCCCCACGAGCGCGCGCGCTGCCCACAGGGCAAGGACCGGCGTGATGGGGAGCATGTAGCGCAGGAACTTGACCTCAAAGGCGCCTACGATGAGGAAGTAGGGCAAGGTCCAGGCCAGGAGAAGCAGGTCGCCCTTCTCCCGACGCACCAGGCCGCGCCAGAGGGCGAGCAGAACGCCGATGCCGGCGGCGGCCCCCAACACGGGGCCCAGCCCCCAAATCGCCAGCTGCCGCAGGTGATAGATGTAGGGCGCGGTGTCCACGTACTGGCGGGTGTAGGGATAGTCGCGCACCCGCCGCACCATCTCGCTCTGCTCAACCACATCGCGCAGGAAGCGGGGCCAGTCGAGGAAGCCGTAGGGCTGGGCCACGAAGAGCGCCGCCAGGGCCGTCGCCCCGGCGATGCCCAGCCCCAGGAGCGCCCGCTGCAGGCGCGCAGCGGACGGCGACCAGGCGACCCGCGGCTGGGCGGGGTCGGTGAGGGCATAGGCGGCGTGGGCGGCGACGATGGCCGCCGCCAGGGGCGCGGCGCTGACCTTGGTAGCCAGCGCCAGCCCAAAGGCGACGCCCACCAGGGCCGAGGCGGCGGTCCGGCCGCTGCGCAGCGCCCACCAGCAGCCGAGCAGGGTCGCCATGACGAGCAGTGTGAGCAGGGTATCCACGGCGTAAAAGTGGGAGAGCTGCACGTGGAGCACCGTCGCCGCGACCAGCCCCGCCGCCAGCAGGCCCACTCCCCTCCCCCACAGCCGCCAACCCAGGATAAAGACGAGGAGGACCGTGGCGGTGTCAAAGAGGGCGGAGAGGACGCGGCCCGCCAGACGGAGCTCGTACAGGCTGGGCGGGCTGCCGAGCCAGCCCTGGACGGCGCCCGCGGCCTTGAGGACATAGAGGGGGAAGGAGCCATAGGCGAACCAGTGGGGGTTCCAGGGCGCGGCGGCGGTGCCGCAGGGGTGGTAGCCCTGCTGGTAGTAGCTCGCGGGCTGGCCCAGGTCGCTGGCGCACCAGAGGATAAAGCGCTCATCGGGATGGAAGAGGCCTCCCTGGTCCCAGTTGATGCCATAGAGCCGCAGGCCCAGGGCCAGGACGAGGAGCAGCCCCAGGACAACGGCAGTGCCGCGCCCGGGCCGGAACCAGGATACCCGCCAGAGAGCGTCCCACCAGCGTCGGGAAAGCTGCATAGCGAAGGTATTCTAGCGGGTCGCCGTCAACTCGGGCTGCCCTTAAGAGCCTGTCCAACAACCCTCACCCCCTGTCCCCCTCTCCCTGCCCAGAGGGAGAGGGGGGAGGAAGGGGAACTGGGGGATACCCCCAGACCCCCACCAAAGGGGGCTTCGCCCCCTCTGGAC
>JACQGV010000063.1 GCA_016199375.1 Chloroflexota bacterium
GGAGCGCACGCCGCTGCGGGTGGCGCTGTGCTTTCCCGACGTCTACGAGATCGGCATGTCCAACAACGCGCTGCCGATCTTCTACGACCTGCTCAATCGCCAGCCCGATGTCCTCTGCGAACGGGTCTTCACTCCCTGGCCGGACATGGCCGACGCCCTGCGCCAGGCTCGCCTGCCCCTGTTCAGCCTGGAGACCCGCTATCCTCTCCATGCCTTCGATGTGCTGGGGTTCTCCCTGGCCTACGAGCAGACCTACACCAACATCCTGGAGACCCTGGACCTGGGCGGCATCCCCCTGCTGAGCCGGGACCGGGACGAGCGCCACCCCCTGGTCATCGCCGGCGGCCACTGCGCCCTGAACCCGGAGCCCATCGCCGACTTCATAGATGTGTTCGGCGTCGGCGAGGGCGAGGACATGATGCTGGCCGCGGTGGGGCTGGTACGCCAGGCCCAGGCCCAGGGCTGGAGCCGCCAGGAGCTGCTGCGCCGCTGCCTGGCCGTGCCCGGGCTCTACGTGCCGCGCTTCTACGAGGTGTCGTACCAGCCCGACGGCACCGTCGCGGCCATCGCGCCCACCGTGCCCGAGGCGCCGGCGCGGGTGGTGCGCCAGTACGTGCCCCAGGTGCCTCCCGTGGTCGCCCGGCCCGTGGTGCCCAACCTCCAGACCATCCACGACCGCGCCGCCATCGAGATCAAGCGGGGCTGTACCCGGGGCTGCCGCTTCTGCCAGGCAGGCATGATCACCCGGCCGACCCGCGAGCGCAGCCACGAGGAGATTCTGCAAGGGGCCGACGAGCTGCTGCGCAACACCGGCTACGAGGAGCTGGCCCTGCTCTCGCTCAGCTCCGCCGACTTCCCCGGTATTGACAGGCTGGTGGCCGCCCTCGCCGGGCGTTACCAGCGCCAGCCCCTGAACATCTCCCTGCCCAGCCTGCGCATAGACGCCCTCTCCGTGGAGCTGACCGACGCCCTCACCAGCGGCCGGGGCAAGAAGTCGAGCTTCACCTTCGCCCCCGAGGCCGGCTCGGCGCGGCTGCGCGAGGTGATCAACAAGGCCGTCTCAGAGGAGCAGATCGAGGCCGCGGCCCGCCTGGCTTTCCACAAAGGCTGGCAGGGGATCAAGCTCTACTTCATGATCGGCCTGCCCACGGAGAGCGACGACGACGTGCTGGGTATCTGGCGCCTCTGCCAGCGGCTGCTGGCCATCGGCAGGGAGGAGCTGCGGCACCGGCCGCGGATCAAGGCCAGCGTCGGCGTCTTCGTGCCCAAGCCCCATACCCCCTTCCAGTGGATGCCCCAGGACTCCTTCGAGCGGGCGCGCCATAAGTATGGGCTCCTGCGCGACAACCTGAAGCGGGCGGGCGCCCAGCTCGCCTGGACCGAGCCCGAGGAGGGCCTCATCGAGGCGGTGCTCTCGCGGGGAGACCGGCGGCTGGGGCGGGCAATAGCGCGCGCCTGGGAGCTGGGCTGCCGCTTCGATTCCTGGTCCGAGCACTTCCATTATGAAAGGTGGCTCCAGGCGCTCCGCGAGAGCGGACTTGACCCCGCGTTCTATGCCTGCCGCGAGCGGTCCCGGGACGAGGTCCTGCCGTGGGACCACATTGACTGCGGTGTGACCAAAGGATACCTCTGGCAGGAGCACCTGCGGACGGCGCGGGGCGCCGGCCAGGACGCCGTCCACCAGACCGGCGACTGCCGCACCGATGCCTGCAACGCCTGCGGCCTGCAGAAGAGCGACGCTGTCTGCCAGGGCAAGTTCGTGCAGCTTATCATCTCCAAGAAGGAGGCTGGAAAGGTCCTGGTAAAGGCGTAAACCCGGCGGCGAGAAGGAGGCGACATGGAAGCGCAGTTCGTCAACATAGCGGTGGCCGTGAAGGACATTGACGAGGCCATCAAGGTCTACGGCGACATCCTGGGCACAAAGCTGGATGGCAAGGTCAACGAGCAGCCCGCCCTGGGCATCAAGACGGCCATGATCCGGGGCAACGGCTTCGAGTTCGAGCTGATCTCGCCCCTGCCGGGGGAGCGGACCTTGACCCGCTTCCTGGAGACCCGGGGCGAGGGCATCTACCGGCTGGCCTACGGGGTCAAGAACATAGACCAGGCCATCGCCCAGTTCCGGGCCAAGGGGGTCTCCGTGGTCGAGGCGCAGGCCTCCGTCGGCAAGATCGCCTTCACCCACCCCAAGCCCCTCAAAGGCGTGATGCTGGAGCTGGTGCAGCGCTGAGGCGCCGGCCAGAGCGCCCTTATCTGGGAACGCGGGAGGCTAAGCCGCAGTGGACTGGGTGACGGAGCAGATCGCCATCGGGAGCCAGCAGGAGGCCCAGGACGCCCGCACCCTCACTGACGCTGGGGTCCGGGCGGTGTTGAACGTGGGCATCGTGCCGGTCTGGTACGGGCCCCCAGTGGAGGAGCACGCCCACATCGCGCTCCTGGATGGACGGGGCAACAACCCGCGGGACCTCGCCGAGGCAGTGGCGACCCTGGACCGCTTCGTCCTGGAGCGGGGGCGGGTCCTGGTCCACTGTCTGGGGGGCTGGAGCCGCTCGCCCTGCGTGGTGGCCTGCTACCTGTGGCAGCGCCAGCACATGGAGCTCGAGGCCGCCCTGGACCTCATTCGCAGCCGGCGGCCCGTGATCCAGATCAAGCCTGAGCTCCTGGAGTTTGTCCGCCAGATGCGCTGGTGACTATGAAGCTGTTCGCTCGGCACCTCCAGCTGAAGCAGGCGGGTGCCTCCACAATGGTGCTGGAGAGCAGCAGCCTGGGCGGCGTGCTGCGGTCCCGGGCCACCTTAGACCGCGGGGCCAGGCGCGCCTGGCTGGAGCAGTGGGTCCTGGGGCTGCGGCGGCGCTGGGAGTACGACCTGGCCGAGGTGGACATGCACCTGGCGCAGCACTGGAGCGCCTCGGTGCAGGGGCAGACGGTGCTCGCGCCACCCACCGTGGCGATCTACCGCTTCCCCCGCTTCGACATGACCATCACCTTCGGCCGCGGCTGGCAGCGCCACATGCGCCTGGGTAGCTTCCACGAGGCCAGGAGCCTGCAGACGGACTTCGCCCTATTCGACCGGGTGCAGGAGTTCATCGGCCGCTCCGCCCCACGGCGCCAGGCGGCCTGAAAGTGATCGCCCGGGCATGGCCGTAGAAGACGACGTCATCGGCCTCTGCCCCCACTGCGGGACCTACCTCGTCTGGGGGCGCCTGGACCTGGAGCACGAGTACCGCCGGGACGAGCTCGCCGCTGCCTGCGAGGGCTGCGCTCAGGAGGTTGACTTCGTGGACTCCTCCCCCGTGCCCCTGGCCCTGGACCGCCCCCGGAAAGGCGGCGTCTACGAGTAGGCGCGCCCGCCCCGGTGCCACCCTGGCTGCGGCGACTGGAAGTAAGGGACGACGTTGTTTCTAGCCCTGGCGCGCTGGGTCTATCGTTGGCGCTGGGCCATCATAGCTGCCTGGGGCGCTCTCCTCGTAGTCGGGCTGCTGCTGGCCCCCAGGGCCAGCTCCCGCTTGAAGGGCGGCTTCGGCGAGGTGGACACGGAGTCCCGCCGGGCCCTGAGCATCCTGGAGCGCGACCTGGGCCTGACCCCAACTGTCCACACCCTCGTCTATCACAGCGACCGTCTCACGGTGGACGAGCCCGTCTTCCGCCAGGAGATGCAGGCCTCCCTGCGCCGGGTGGAGGCCCTGCCTGCCGTCCACCGCCTGGTGTCGCTCTTCAACAGCCCCAGCCCGTTCCTGGTGTCCGCCGACCGCCGCACCACCTACGCCCTGCTCTGGATGGACCTCTCCGCCGACGAGGGGCTGCAGCGGGTGGGCGCGGTGCGGGAGGCGGTCCGCACCCCGGCCCTGGAGACCTGGGTGACGGGCGCCGCTGCCATCTTCGCCGACCTGAACGCCGTCAGCGAGCGCGACCTGCGCCGCGCCGAGATCATCACCCTCCCTATCGTCCTGATAGCCCTGCTGGTGGTGTTCGGCACCGCGGTGGCCGCCGCGCTGCCCCTGATGATAGGGGTCGTGAGCCTGGTGATCACGCTGGCCATCCTGTACCTGGTGAGCCAGGTCAC
>JACQGV010000060.1 GCA_016199375.1 Chloroflexota bacterium
GGCAAGGACACCGTCGCGCCCGGCTACTTCGGCCAGATTTTGGGCGCCGCCGACCTGCCCAAGCTGGAGGCAATCCTCCGTGACGGCCTCGCCCACGCCCACCAGCGGGCCCTGGCCAACGCGCGCGAAAAGTGGGCCGCCCGCCAGCGTTTCGGCTCCCTGGGCGAGAGCCTGTACTCCGCCCGCCTGGCGCCCATCGAGGTCCACCGGGCCGTCGTCCCCGCCACCTTCGAGCTGGACCCCCGGCAGGTGCCCCTGGCCGGGGTCACAAGCTACGTAACGGACGTCTCCCGCGCCGTCCGCGACTACAAGAGCGATGTGAGGTTCAACTTCGTCTCGGCCATCACCATGCTGGCGCGGGAGCTCTTCTGCTCCTCCGAGGGCGCCAGCATAGACCAGTCCTACGCCCTGACCCAGGGCCTGACCTTCGTCGTGGCAGCCAACGAGCAGGGCAACATGGAGCTCTACGACTTCGTCGGCCACCAGCGCGGCTGGGAGCTCATCACCAAGGGAGTGGACGACGGCTACATCCGCAGCCCCGACCTCCTGACCTTCTCCCTGGACCTGGCCCGGACCACCTGCGAGCTCGCCTCGGCGCCGCCCTTGAAGTCCACCGACAAAGAGGCGGTCGTGGTCACCGACCCCCACTACAACACCCTGCTGGTGCACGAGATCGTCGGCCATCCCACGGAGCTGGACCGGGCGCTCAAGATGGAGACGGCCTACGCCGGCCGCACCTGGCTCTTCAAGAACCTGGACGAGAACATGGTGGGCCAGCGTATCGCTGCGCCCCTGGTGAACGCCTTCAGCGACCCCTCCCTCCCCGGCTACGGCCACTACGACTACGACCACGAGGGCACGCCCGCGAAGCGGGTGGTCCACATCGAGAACGGAGTCTTTCGCGGCTTCATGAACAGCCGCCAGACCGCCGCCATCCTGGGCGTGGAGCCCAACGGCTCCTACAAGGCCACCGACGCCTCCCTGGTGCCCCTCATCCGCATGTCCAACACCTGCTTCGACAACGGCGACCGCGATCCCCAGGAGATAATCCGCGAGGTGGACCACGGCTACTACCTGGTGGGGCACCGCATCCCCTCCATCGCCGAGAGCCGGGAGAACTTCCGCATCACCGCCCAGAGGGTCTACGAGATCCGCCAGGGCGAGCTGGGGCAGGTCTACAAGAACGGGGGCATCCAGGCCGACACCAAGGACTTCCTGATGAACGTGGACGCCGTCGGCAACGACTTCCGGCTCTACCCCATCCCCAACTGCGGCAAGGGCCAGCCGATGCAGACCAAGAAGCTGGGCAACGGCGGGCCCACCATGCGCAGCCGCGCCAAGCTCAGCGGGACTTAGAGCCTATCCAGCAACGGTCCCCATGGGGAGTCCAGAGGGGGCGAAGCCCCTTCTGGCGGGGGTCTGGGGGTATCCCCCAGTTCCCCTTTCTTCCCCCCTCTCCCCTCTGGGCAGGGAGAGGGGACAGGGGGTGAGGGTTGTTGGATAGGCCCTTAGCCTCCGGGACAGCCCTCTGGCGACGGGGCCACAGGTTGTTGACAGCCGGGGTTGACAATGGTAGGCTTATGGTGATCCGCCACCAGAGCCTAGTGGCTCTGCAGGGCGGTTGCCAAAGGAGCTAGGAGGAAGCTAATGACTACTACCGCTGAGCCCCTGGTGAAGGTCACGTCCCAGGCAGCGGACAAGATCAAGGCCATCCTGCAAGAGCAGGGGACCCCCCAGGCGGCGCTGCGGGTCATCGTCGCCGGCGGCGGCTGCTCCGGTTTCCAGTACCTCATGACCCTGGAGGAGAACCCCAAGGAGGATGACACCGCCATCGAGATCCAGGGGGTGAAGGTGGTCATTGACCCGCAGAGCGCCCCCTATATGGTGGGCGCCTCCATAGACTATGTGGAGGGGCTGATGAAGTCGGGGTTCACGATTGATAACCCCAACGCGGTCAGCTCCTGCGCCTGCGGCTCCTCCTTCAACACCGCGGAGGGCGGGGGGCAGGCCCGCGCCTGCGGCCACTAGCCCCAAGGTTTGCTAAATAAGGGACGGGCGGCATCCGCCGCCCGTCCCTTATTTCTTGCGTGGTAGTTGTGCGCTCCCGCGCCCAGAGCTGCCCTCAGCTCAGGACTATGTCCGGTCGCCGCCTCCCTGGGAACGAGGCGAAGAAGCGCTCCCGCAGGGGCTGGAAGCGCCCTTGGAACGCAGGCGAGGTCAGGACCTCGGTGGTCATGATAAAGGCATCCTCATTGTTGTCCGTGTAGTACTTCGGACGCACCCCCACCTGAGCGAAGCCGTATTTGTCGTACAGGGCCTGGGCCGACAGGTTCGAGGCCCTGACCTCCAGGGTGGCTACCCGGGCCTGGCGCTCCTGAGCGAGCTCGAGGGCGGCGATGAGCAGCAGCTCCCCCAGCCCCTGGCGCCGGTACTGCTGCCGCACCGCGATGGTCGTGATGTGGGCCTCATCGGCCATGAACCAGATGCCCACGAGCCCCAGGACGCGGGCTGGGGGCAGCTCTCGCGTCTCTCCCCCTCCGAAAAGGCGCCGCACTGTTGACAGCAGCCCGCCCTCCGGGTTGGAGGCTGTGGGCGCTGCCTCAGCCGCGCTCCGGTAGTGCTCGTCCACCTCCCAGACCACCAGGTAGCGGGCGATCTTATTGTGGAGGAGCTCGTCCTTGAACGCTGGCGGCGGCCAGAGGGTTGGGAAGGCCTCCCTGTCTATGGCCGAGACCTGGGGCACATCGGCCAGGGCCATCGGTCTCACCGCCACCTGCAGCTGTACTCGGACCATCTTGCTAAGCTCCGGCGCCCCTGTTCCGGTAGATACGCCCCGTTAGATGCGCCATTGTAGCATATGGGGCCCGCTGCTAACCCAGGGCGCGGGGACTCCGTTATAGTAGTGTGCACAGTACTACGCTTACAGCGGCCTACGTCCTCGGGCGCGCCTTCGCGTCCCGCGGAGCCGGGCTGGCCGCGGAGGGCCAGCGCGTGCACCAGGACCAGCAGCTCGTGGAGCGAGCCCAGAGCGGCGATGCCAGCGCCGCCGGACTCCTCTACGAGAGCTATTTCGACAAGATATACCGCTATGTGGCCTTGCGGGTGGGGGATCCAGCCGAGGCGGAGGACATCACCGAGGGGGTCTTCCTGAAGATGCTGGAGGCCATCGGCTCCTTTCGCTTCACGGGCGCCCCCTTCTCCTCGTGGCTGTTCCGCATCGCCCACAACCAGGTAATAGACCACCACCGCAGGCGTGGCAAGCGCCAGGCCTTCTCGCTGGATGCGGCGGCCTCCGTCCCTGGGCGTGAGGACCCGGTCTCCACTACGGAGACCCGCCTCCAGTTCGCCCAGCTCGGGACCGCCCTCCGGGGGGTGACCGAAGCGCAGCGCCAGGTTATCGCCCTGCGCTTCGGCGCGGGCCTCTCCATTGCCGAGGTGGCGCGCGCCATGGGGAAGAGGGAAGGGGCTATCAAGGCCCTGCAACACAGCGCCGTTCAGGCGCTGAGGCGGGCCCTAGCCAGGCAGGGCTCAGACCTGGGCCA
>JACQGV010000067.1 GCA_016199375.1 Chloroflexota bacterium
CACTAGGAGCAATGGCTGGTCTATTCCATGCTGATCACCTCCCGCGAGGGACTGGAGGCGGCCACCCCAAGCCATCCTTGCATTGGCGGCACAACCGTGCGAAACAAATCTGTAGGAGGCACTGATGAAAGGTCCGTTCGTAGCTGTGACCACAGGGTTGTTGGGCGGCCTGGCCCTGCTGGGAGCCGCCTGCGGCGGCGCTCAGCCCGCCGCCACCCCGGCTCCGGCCTCTACTGCCACGCCCACACCTGCCCCTACGCAGCCTCCCGCTCCCACGCCAACCCCGGCGACAGCGGGGCAGCTTGTGGTCTACTCCGGGCGCGCCGAGGAGCTGGTGGGGCCGGTGATCCGGCAGTTCAGCCAGGCCACCGGGATCAAGGTCCAGGTGCGCTACGGCGACACCTCGGCCCTGGCGGCCACGATCCTGGAGGAGGGCCGCAATGCGCCGGCGGACCTCTTCTTTGCCCAGGACCCCGGCGGGCTGGGGGCGTTGGCGGGCAGCTTCGTCCCGCTGCCTGAGCGCATCCTCAGCGCCGTCGAGCCCCGCTTCCGCTCGCCCGAGGGTAGATGGGTGGGTATCTCGGGGCGGGCCCGGACGGTCGTGTACAATACCAGGCGGCTGAGCGAGGCCGATCTGCCCGATGACATCTGGGACTTCACCGACCCTAAGTGGAAGGGGCGCATCGGCTGGGCGCCCACCAACGGCTCTTTCCAGGCGATGGTCACAGGCATGCGTGCCCTGTGGGGGGAGGAAAAGACCCGGCAGTGGCTCAGGGGCATAAGGGCCAACAACCCCAAGGAGTATCGGAACAACACCGCCATCGTCCAGGCCGTCGGCGCCGGTGAAGTGGAAGTGGGTTTCCCCAACCACTATTACCTGTTCCGCTTCCTGCAGGAGCAGGGCGAGGCCTTCCCGGCCCGGAACTACCACCCCCGAGCGGGCGGGCCTGGCGCCATGATCCTGGTAGCCGGCGCCGGCATCCTGAACACGTCCCGGAACCAGGAGGCAGCTTTGCGTTTCCTGGAGTTCCTGCTCTCCCCCGTGGCCCAGCAGTACTTCGCTGGCCAGACCTTCGAGTACCCGGTAGTGCCAGGCGTCACCACCCACCGGACACTGGTGCCCCTCGCCCAGATCAAGAGCCCGAACATAGATGTGACCGGCCTAGCCGATCTTAAGGGCACCCTGAACCTCCTGAGGGAGACCGGGGTGCTGCCGTAGCGATGCAGGCTGCCGAGGGCGGGGGCACCCCCGCTGCCACCAGCGTCTACCGCCGGGGCCAGGGCGCGCGCGCGCCTGGGCCTCCAGTCTTCGTCTGGGCCCCAGCAGTCCTGGTGGCAGCCGGGGTAGCCCTGCCCCTGGCTTACCTAGTAGTGCGCACCCTGGGGTCTGGTGCCGAGGCCTGGGAGCTGCTGGCCCGCGGCCGCACCCTGGCAATCCTGGGCCGCAGCCTGCTCCTGGCCCTGGTGGTCACCGGGGCCACGGTGGCCATCGGCCTGCCCCTGGCCTGGCTTACAGTGCGCACAGACCTGCCCCTCCGGCGGGTGTGGTCGGTCCTGACGGCGCTGCCACTGGTAATCCCCAGCTATGTGATCGGGTTCGTGGTGGTCGCCGCCCTGGGCCCCAGGGGGATGCTCCAGGGCCTGCTCGCCGGCCCCTTGGGCGTGGAGCGCCTCCCCGAAATCTATGGCTTCCCTGGGGCAGCCCTCAGCCTCAGCCTCGTCAGCTTTCCATATGTGCTCCTCGGCGTGCGCGGGGCACTGGCGCGGCTGGACCCGGCGTTGGAGGAGGCCGCGCGCAGCCTGGGGCACGGCGGTTGGGCTACCTTCCGCAAGGTCACGCTGCCCCTGCTCCGTCCCGCCCTCGCCGCCGGCGCCCTGCTGGTAGCCCTCTACACCTTGAGTGACTTCGGAGCGGTGTCAATGCTGCGCTACGAGACCTTCACCTGGGCCATTTACCTGCAATACCAGACCTCCTTCGACCGCTCCCTGGCGGCGGCCTTGTCCCTGGTGCTGGTGGTGATCGCCGTCGCCATTCTGGCTATCGAGGCGCAGACCAGGGGCCGCTCGCGCTACTATCGCAGCACCGCCGGGGCCGTGCGGCCGGCCGCCGCCGTGCGCCTGGGCGGGTGGCGCTGGCCGGCCTTAGCATTCTGCAGCGTCGTGGCGCTGTTCGCCCTGGCCCTGCCGCTGGCGGTCCTGGGCTACTGGCTTGCCCGTGGCCTGGGGGCCGGGGAGACGTTACACTTGCTCTGGGGCCCCATGGTGAACTCTGCCTATGCCTCGGGACTGGCCGCGGTGGCCACTGTGGCGGCGGCGCTGCCGGTGGTGTTTCTCGCGGTGCGCTATCGCAGCCTCGTCACCGCACTCCTGGAGCGGATGACCTACGTGGGCTTCGCCCTGCCCGGCATCGCCATCGCCCTATCACTGGTGTTCTTTGGCGCCAACTACCTTCAACCTCTGTACCAAAGCCTGGCGCTCCTGGTCTTCGCCTACCTGGTGCTATTCCTGCCCACGGCGGTGGGAGCCGAGCGGATCTCCCTGCTCCAGGTCAGGCCCAGCCTCGAAGAGGCCGCCCGCAGCCTCGGACGCCCGCCGCTCCAGGTCCTCGCCCGGGTGACGATCCCTCTGATGCGCCCCGGCATCGCGGCGGGAGCGGCCCTGGTCTTCCTCCTCACCATGAAGGAGCTGCCGGCCACCCTGATCCTGGGGCCCATCGGCTTCAAGACCCTGGCCACCTCGCTGTGGTCTTCAGCCTCGGAGGGCTTCTTTGCGCGCGCTGCGGCGCCGGCGCTGCTCCTGGTCCTGGCCTCCTCGGTGCCCCTTGCCATCCTGACCCTGCGCGCCCGGCGGTGATGGCATGAGCGAGATCGTCCTCCAATGCGAGGCGCTCACCAAGCACTATGGGCCCGTGCGGGCGGTGGACGGTCTGGACGTGGCGGTGGAGCGCGGCCAAATCCTGGCGCTGCTGGGGCCCAGCGGCTGCGGCAAGACCACCACCCTGCGCCTCCTCGCCGGCTTCGAGCGCCCCGACCAGGGGCGCATCCTCCTGGAGGGCCGGGCGATCTCCGACGCCCGCACGCTGCTGCCGCCGGAGCGGCGAGGTATCGGCATGGTGTTCCAGGACTACGCCCTCTTTCCGCACCTCACCGTGGCTGACAACGTGGGCTTCGGCCTACACCGGCTGCGCCCCGCCGAGCGGGCGGACCGCATCCGCGCGGTGCTGAAGCTGGTGGGCCTGGCCGCCCTGGAAGAGCGCTACCCCCACGAGCTCTCCGGGGGCCAGCAGCAGCGGGTGGCCCTGGCGCGGGCGCTGGCGCCCCAGCCCAAGGTGCTCCTCCTGGACGAGCCCTTCAGCAACCTGGACGCCGACCTGCGGGCCCAGGTGCGCGGCGAGGTGGAGCAGATCCTGCGCTCGGCCGCCACCACCGCCATTTTCGTTACCCATGACCAGGAGGAGGCCTTCGCCATCGCCGACCGGGTAGCGGTCTTGAACGAGGGGCGCCTGGAGCAGGTCGGCACGGCTGAAGAGGTCTACCACTTGCCTCTCACCCGCTTCGTCGCCGACTTCGTGGGCCGCGCCGACTTCCTGCCCGGCCGCTTCACCGGCGACAGCGTGGAGACCGAGCTGGGCCGCTGGCCCGCCCCCCTGGACCTGCCGCCGGGCACCGAGGTGGAGGTTATGCTGCGGCCCGACGACATCAGCCTGGTGGCGGACCCCGGTGGTGCGGCGGTGGTGGAGGCCCGGCAGTTCCGGGGCGAGGAGAACATCTACACGGTCCGCCTGCCTTCGGGCCGCGGCGTCCACAGCAGCTCGCCCGCCTACGAGGTGTACGCGCCCAGGACGAGCGTGCGGGTGCTTGCCCACCCGCCCCACGTGGTCGTCTTCGCCCACAAGAGGGCTGTGCCGCAGAAGGGACCGGCGACCAGCCAGGGAGCCTCGCCCTCCACGGCAGAGGCGCCGAGCGCGGGTGACGGCTAAGGGGGCAGGGAGCGGCAGCCACCCTCCCAACCCCTACACCAGCCGCGCCTGCCCCTCGGCGGCGGGCGGCGCGGGCGCGGCAAGGGGCGCGCCCAGCAGCTCCGCCATCTGCTGGGCGTTGACGACCGCCTGGTTCGCGTGGCAGTTGTTGAAGAGGACGTGCACCTCCGCCACCTGCTCGGCCAGCCCCTGGACGCGCGGCGCCCACTCCTCCAGCTCCGAGCGCTGGTACAGGTAGTTGAAACGCTCGGCGGCCGTGATCCCCTTCTTCTGCCAGGTCGCGGCGTTGCGCCCGTGGAGCCGCACCAGCGCCAGGGGCGCCGTGGCCTGCGCCACCGGCGGCACGCTGCTCTGGAACCCCTGGGGCTCGTCCACGCAAACGTAGGCTGCGCCCAGCTCGCGCAGGAAGGCCAGGGTGTCCCCCTGCTGGCGCGGGCCCAGCCACCAGCCGTTGCGGAACTCGATGGCCAGGCGCTGCCGGGGCAGCATCTCCCGGCACTCCGTTAGCTGCGCGAAGGAGTCCTTGTCAGGCAGGAACCACTGGGGGAACTGGAGCACCACCGCGCCCAGCTTGCCCGCCCGCTCCAGCGGCGCCAGGGAGGCGGTGAAGAGCTCCCAGAAGCGCCGCCGCCAGCCCCGGTCCAGGTCCTTGAAATAGATGCGCTCCTTCGCCTTCAGGGGAGGCGGCAGCTCCTCCCGCAGCTCCGGTGGCAGGGAGCGCAGCGGGGTCGGCTGGCCGGTGAAGAGGGCGAAAGCCTTCACGTCGAAGACGAAGCCCGGCGGCGTCCAGGAAGCCCAGTTGGCGACGACGTCCTCCGTCGGCACGGCGTAGTAGGAGGTGTCCACCTCGACCAGGGGGAACCGGGAGGCATAGTGGCGCAGCCGCGCCGCGGCCGTGCGGGCTTCCTTGGGGTAGAAGAGGCCGCTCCTGATAAGGGTGGGCTCGGCCCAGCCGCAGGTGCCGACGAGGATGCGGCCCACCATCGCTACAGATTCTCCTTCAAGAAGCGGCCGGCGTAGCCGCGGTCCGTCTCGCGGTCGAGCTGCAAGAACACGAGCTGCATGACGCGGGCGTTGCGGGCCAGGCGCACTCCCTCCAGGTTGTAGACCACCAGGAGCGACTCGGAGCGGCCGCTGTAGCCGGCGTCCCAGACGGCGGTATGCAGGCTGACGCCGCAGCGCAGGAGGCTGGAGCGGGTGCGACCGAAGGCCATCGTGTCCCGCGGCAGGTGGACGGCCTCGTTGAAGATACACATGTAAGGGCCCGGCGCCAGCTGGGCCCAGCCGGCGCCATCGAACTCCACGGGTAGCCGCTGGGACAGGACGCGCTCAGCGTCCCGGACGCCCAGTTGGCCGGGCGTCGCCAGCCGGGCCAGGGAGGCCAGCGTCAGGTCCACCCCGTTGGGCTGGAGCTGGGCCTCGCGGTCCAGGAGCCCCTCCACCAGGGGCGGCGAAGCCTCCAGCCGCTTCAGGATGGCCTCGCGGCTTAGGACAGGCATGGTCACCTCCTGCGTCGGGGGCCATTCTAGCAGGCGGCCCCCGCCGCCGCCTTCGCCTCGGCTCTGGCGAGCTGCCTCAGTTGACCTCGCCGGTTGCGCGGGCGTAGTATCGTGACACAACAGAGGCGGCGGGCGGCCCGCGGCTCCCAGGGCGGGCGGGACGGCACCGGAGGAAGCTATGGCCGAGGGCATTCACGGACACACCGACCTCGCTGAGCTGGTGGCCTGCGCCACTTGCCGACAGCAGATCACCGACCTGCTGAGCGAGGATTTCTTCGCCGACCTCCGCCAGGCCGACGGGGCCTACATTGCCTGCCCTGTCTGCAGCCAGGAACAGGCTGACCGCTCGATCAACTACCTGGCGCCCGGCCAGATGTAGCAAAGCGCACACCCGCGGCTGGCCCCGGCCCCGCGCTGGGGCCATTCTGTTGCCCCTGGCGCGCAACCGGAGCCGTGGGCTATAGTGGGGCGGCTCAGGCAGGGAGGAAGCATGGACCCTGAAATCGCGGCGCTGGTCCAAGGCCCCTTCGCCCCGCGCGAAAATGAGGGGCCTGAAAAGGTAATATCTTTGGAGGCGGCGCTGCGGCTCCACGCCCGGCCGGGGATGGCCCTCCACGTCGGTATTGACGCCCGGGCGGCGCTCTGCGAGCTGGCCCGCCAATGGTGGGGCGACAGACCCCGGTTCACCCTGGTCATGTCCACCGTGGGCGAGCACGCCCTTACGCTGCTCCACGGCGGCCTGGTGGAGGCGGTGGTGGCCAGCAACTTCGCCGACCTCTACCTCCCGCCCGGACCCAGCCCGGTGGTGCAGCGGGCCTTCAAGGACGGGGTCCGCTTCGAAAACTGGTCCCTGTATACCCACTTGCAGCGGCTCCAGGCGGCAGCCCTGGGGCTGGAGTTCCTGCCCACCCGCTCCCTCCTGGGGACTACGATGGCCAAGGAGAACGCCGGCGCCTTCCGGGAGATCGCCGACCCCTTCGCGAGCGGGCGGACGGTGGGCCTGGTCAAGGCCCTGGCGCCCGACATCTCCATCGTCCACGCCTGGGCCGCCGATCCCGCCGGCAACGCCATTGGCATCCCCGCCGACGGGGACAGCTTCTGGGGCGCCCGGGCGGCCAAGGACGGGGTCATCGTCACCTGCGAGCGGCTCGTCACCACCGAGCACCTGCGCCGCCACGCCTCCCTGGTAACCGTCCCCGGCTATCGGGTGCGGGCGGTGGTCGAGGCGCCCTTCGGCGCCCATCCCCGAGCCCTGGTGGGCAACGGCCTCCCCGACTTCCAAGGCTACACCGAGGACCTGCCCTTCCTCCAGGCCCAGCGGGACTCCTGGAAGGACGCCGCCAGCTACGACACGTGGGTCAGGGAATGGGTCCTGGGGCCCGGGAGCCATCCGGGCTACCTGGCGCGGCTGGGGTCCGAGCGACAGGCCCGCCTGCGGGCGCTGGCCGCGCCCGCCGGCTGGCGCCGGGCGGTCGAGGAGCGGCTGGGGACAGTATCCCTGGAGCGAGAGTACAGCCCCACCGAGATGATGGTGGTCGCCGCCGCCCGCCAGATAAAGGAGCTGGTGCGCGCCCACCGCCTC
>JACQGV010000071.1 GCA_016199375.1 Chloroflexota bacterium
AAAGGCGGGGGGGCGCTCCCCCCAGGGCCACGCCCGCGACCTCTGCCGCCACCGCCTCCGGCCGCAGCGCTTCCCGCACCGCCTCGTCAGCGTGGGCGATGAAGACGAACCGGAGCTCCTTGCGGACCTGGGCCGGGACGTCCTCCAGGCTGGGCTCGTTCTCCGCCGGCAGCAGGATGCACTTCAGGCCCGCCCGGTGGGCCGCCAGCATCTTCTCCTTGATGCCGCCCACCGGCAGTACCTTGCCCCGCAGGGTGATCTCCCCGGTCATCCCCACGTCCTTGGCCACCGGCCTCCTGGTGAGGGCGGAGACCAGGGCCACGGCCATGGCTACCCCGGCAGAGGGCCCGTCCTTGGGGATGGCCCCGGCGGGGATGTGGACGTGCACATCCAGCTTGGCGTAGAAGTCCTCGGCCACCCCCAGGGACCGGGCCCGCGAGCGGGCGTAGGTGAAGGCGGCCGTGGCCGACTCCTTCATGACATCGCCTAGTTGCCCGGTGAGGATCAGGTTGCCCTTACCGGGGACTAACGCCACCTCGATATGCAAGATCTCGCCGCCGGCGGGCGTCCAGGCGAGGCCAGTGGCGACGCCGACCTCGTCCTTTTCCTCCGCCACCTCCGGTCGCAGTCTCTCCCGGCCCAGGAACTCCCTGACCTGCTGCGGCCATACGGTCACCGGTGCCGTGTCCCCTTGGGCCAGGTGGCGCCCCACTTTGCGACAGATGGCGCCGAGCTCCCGCTCCAGGTTCCGCACGCCGGCTTCCCTGGTATAGCGTTCGATAATCTCCGCGAGCGCCTCCGGAGTGAAAATAAGCTGGTCGGCCTTCAGGCCGTTGGCGGCCAGCTGGCGGGGGACCAGGTAGCGGGTGGCGATCTGGAGCTTCTCCTCCTGGGTGTAGCCGGGCAGCTCCAGGGTCTCCATCCGGTCCCTCAGGGCCGGCGGGATGGTATCCACGATGTTGGCGGTGGTTATGAAAAGCACGTGGGAAAGGTCGAACGCGACCTCCAGGTAGTGGTCTGAAAAGGAGTGGTTCTGTTCGGGGTCCAGGACCTCCAGCAGGGCGGCGGCGGGATCGCCCCGGAAGTCAGCGCCCAGCTTGTCGATCTCGTCCAGCATGAAGACCGGGTTGTTGGACTCGGCGCGGCGCAGCCCCTGGATGATGCGGCCCGGCAGCGCGCCGATGTAGGTGCGGCGGTGGCCCCGGATCTCGGCCTCGTCCCGCACCCCGCCCAGGGAGAGGCGCACGAACTTGCGCCCCAGGGCCCGGGCGATGGACTGGCCCATGCTGGTCTTGCCCACGCCCGGCGGCCCCACGAAGCAGAGGATGGGGCCCTTCATCTCACCCTTCAGCTTGGCGACGGCCAGGAACTCCAGGATGCGGTCCTTGACCTTGCCCAGCCCATAGTGGTCCTCGTCCAGGATGGCGCCAGCCTGGGGGATGTCCAGGGAGTCCTGGGTGCTCGCTGACCAGGGCAGGCCCAGGAGCCAGTCAATGTAGGTGCGGGTCATGGAGTAGTCGGCGGCGGCCGGGTTCATGGCGGCCAGGCGGTCAAGCTCCCGCTGGGCCTGCTTGCGGGCCTCCTCGGGCAGTTGGGCCTGCTCCAGGCGCGCCCGCAGCTCGTTGAGCTCGGTGGTCTGCTGGTCGCTCTCCCCCAGCTCTTTCTGGATCGCCTTGAGCTGCTGGCGCAGGTAATACTCGCGCTCTACCTTGGAGGCCTGCTCTTTGATCTGGCTCTGTATCTTAGAGCCGACCTCCAGGATCTCCAGCTCCCGGCGCATGAAGCCGGCCACCTTGCGCAGCCGCTCCGCCACGGCGATGGTCTCCAGCACCTCCTGGCGCTCGGGGAGGCTCAGGTTGATGTGGGGGGCCACGAAGTCCGCCAGGGCGGCGGGGTCGCTGATATTCAGGGCGGCGAGGGCCAGTTCCTGGGGCAGGTTGGGCGCCAGCTCCACGATCTTCTGGAACTGGCCCAGCACGCTGCGCGACAGGGCCTCGATCTCCGGCGTCCGCTCCTTGGGCTCGGGAATGACCTCCACCCTGGCGCGGATGAAAGGCTCCCGCTGCGTCACCGGGCCGAGCCGGATCCGGCGCAGCCCCTGCAGCAGCGCCCGCACCGAGCCATCGGGCATACGGACCATGCGGGCGATGACGGCAGCGGTCCCTACCGTGTAGAGGTCCTCTGGCGCCGCCGGCCGGCGCGCCTCCTCCCCCTCCTGCTCCTCGGCGGCGGCCGCGCGGCGCTCGGCGAAGACACCCGCGATCTTATCCTTAGCCATGGCCTCATCTATGATGCGGATGGTGCCGGGGTCGGCGCTGGCCAGAGGCACGATGATGCCGGGGTAGATAACGGCGTCGCCGCTGGGCAGGATAGGGAGCTCCGCCGGGACCGGGACATCCCGCGGGTGAGGGATGTGCGACTCCTCAGTCAGCATCAAGACCTCTATGCAGCCGGGAGCTATTCGCGGGTGTGGATGTGCAGCCTCTGGACGTGCTGGGGCGCGGGCTTCTGCAGCAGGATTCGCAGAATACCATCCTCATAGCTGGCGGCGGTGCGCTCCCCCTCCACCGGGCCCGGCAGGTGCAGCCGGCGCTCAAAGGGCCCCCGCTGGATCTCCATCTGGCAATAGCTTCCCTGGGAGCAAGCGCCCTCCTCGGGGCGGTTGCCCCGCACCATCAGGATATGCCCTTCGACCACGATCTCAATGCTGTCCCGCTTGATGCCAGGAAGCTCTATGAGGACGAGAACGGCGTCCTGAGTCTCATAGACGTCGGCCGCAGGCTCCCAGACCTGAGAGGAGAAGTAGAGCGGGGGCGGCTTGGAGCCGTGGAAATGGCTCAGGAACCGCTCCATCTCCTGCTGCATGGAGTCCATGGCCTGCCACCAGCGCTCTGGGGAATCAC
This sequence comes from Chloroflexota bacterium, assembly GCA_016199375.1. Taxonomy (GTDB): domain Bacteria; phylum Chloroflexota; class Dehalococcoidia; order SHYM01; family SHYM01; genus JACQGV01. The sequence goes on from JACQGV010000071.1 coordinate 2,904, forward strand.
TCATGGAGCCCACCCTCCGGGCGAACGCCCGCCCCGTGCTGCACCATTATAAACACAACCGCCGCCCCGGCTATTCCCGAGCCGTACCTGGCGTGGAGGGGTCTCCCAGGCGGTGGGGAAGGTGCCTGTAGCCGGGGAGACGCTCGCGGGCAGAGGGCTAGCCTTGTCCCCTGCCATTAGCGGGACGGCCGGGCTTGGTCTCGCCCCGGGGCGGCTTCTTGGTGGGCGGTGTCGGCGCCTCGGCCTCGTCCTCGACGGCGCCCTCGGCGCTGGCCACGGTGGCGACCTCATCGCCCTCGTCCAGGTTGATCACCTGGACCCCCTGGGTCACGCGGCCCAGGGCCCGCAGCTCCTCGGTGGAGGTGCGTTTCATGACCCCGCTACGGGAGATTAGCATGATCTCATCGCCCTTGTAGACGACCCGCGCCGCGGCCACCGCCCCGGCCTTGTCTGCTATTCGCATGGCGATGACCCCGCCGGTGCCCCGATGGTGGACGGGGTAGCTCTTGACCGGCGTCAGCTTGCCGCGCCCCTTGTTGCTGACGCACAGCAGGTAGGCGTCGGCCTTGGCGATCTCCATGGCCACCACCTCATCGCCCGGCTCCAGCCGGATGCCGCGCACGCCGCCGCTGGTGCGGGAGGCCAGCCGCAGCTCCCCCTCTGGGAAGCGGAAGCCGCGTCCGTTGCGAGTCACCACCATGACCTCATCCTCGGGGTTGGCCATCCGGGCCGAGACCAGCTCGTCCTCGGACTCCAGGTCCATGGCGATGATGCCGTTGGCCCGGACGCGGGCAAAGTGCTCCAGACTGGTCTTCTTCACCTCGCCCTTGCGGGTGCACAAGATAAGGAGCTCACCCTGGCGCTCGAAGTCCCGCACGGCCACCAGTGCCGTTACCCGCTGGCCGGCGTCCATCTGGATGAGGTTTTGCACGGGCAGACCCTTGGCCGTCCGGGAGACATCGGCGGGCAGGTCCCAGCACTTCACGTGGAAGGCCTTGCCGCGGTTGGTAAAGAAGAGCAGGCTGTCATGGGTGTCGCAGACCAACAGGTGCTCGGCGGCGTCCTGCTCCACGGTGGTGATGCCCAGCTTGCCCCGGCTGGTGCGGCGCTGCCGCCGCCAGGTGTCCACGGGGACCCGTTTCACATAGCCCCGCTGGCTCAGGATCACCGCCGTAGCCTCGTGGGGGACCAGGTCCTCGATGGAGAACTCCTCCGCCTCCTGCGCGCTGATGGCGGTACGGCGCTTCTCGGCGTAGCGGCCCTGCAGCTCCTGGCAGTCGGCGACGATAGCCGCGTCCACCTTCCTGGGATCGGCCAGCAGCGCCTCCAGGCTGGCGATGGTCTCCCTGACCTCCTTGGCCTCGTCGGTGATCTTCTGGCGCTCCAGGGCGGCCAGCCTCCGGAGCTGTAGCTCCAGGATCGCCTGGGCCTGGATCGCGGTCAGGGTGAAGCCGGCGATGAGGGCCGCCTTGGCGGCGTCGGCGTCGGCGGCCCGGCGGATGGTCTGGATCACCGCGTCCAGGTTGTCCAGGGCCTTCAGGAGGCCCTCCAGGATGTGGGCCCGGTCGCGGGCCTTCCCCAGGTCGAACTCGGCGCGGCGGCGGATAACCTGCCGGCGGAACTCGATGAAGTACTGGATGAGCTGCTTGAGGCCCAGGGTCTGGGGCCTGCCGTCCACCAGGGCGAGCATGTTGATATAGAAGGCCGATTGCATGGCCGTGTACTTGTAGAGCGCGTTGAGTATCTTCTGCGGCTGGGCGCCCGGCTTCAGCTCCAGCAGGACGCGCATGCCCTTGCGGTCCGACTCGTCGCGCAGCTCGGCGATGCCGTCCAACCGGCGCTCCCTGATCAGATCGGCTATCTTCTCCACCAGGGCAGCCTTGTTCACCTGGTAGGGGAGCTCGGTGATGAGGATGCGCTGGCGGCCCTTGTCGTCCTCCTCCCACTGGGCGCGGCCTCGGATGACCACGCGGCCATGGCCGGTGGCATAGGCCTGGCGCACCCCCTCCCGTCCCACAATCTGGCCCCGGGTGGGGAAATCGGGCCCCTTGACTATCTTCAGCAGGTCCTCGGTGGTGGCATCCGGGTCCTGCAAGACGGCGATGACGCCGTTGCACACCTCGGTGAGGTTGTGGGGCGGTATGTTGGTCGCCATCCCCACCGCGATGCCGGCGCTGCCGTTGATGAGCAGGTTGGGCGCCCGCGCGGGCAACACCACCGGCTCCTGGAGGGAGCCATCGAAGTTGGGACTGAAATCTACGGTGTTGCGGTCAATGTCGGCCAGGAGCTCGGTGGCCAGCCGGGTGAGGCGGGCCTCGGTGTAGCGCATCGCCGCCGGGGGGTCGCCGTCGATTGAACCGAAGTTACCTTGGCCGTCGACCAGTTGGTAGCGCATCGAGAAATCTTGTGCCAGGCGCACCAGGGCCTCATAAAT
>JACQGV010000074.1 GCA_016199375.1 Chloroflexota bacterium
AGTCGGAGGACCCGGCGCGGCGCGCCGTGGCCATCGTCAAGGCCGTCACCCACTACCAGGACGCCAAGATACTGGCCGAGGTCTCCCGGGGGCTGGGCGAGCCCATGCGGGGGATAGACGTAGCGACCCTCAAGAAAGAGGAGCTGCTGGCCACCCGCGGCTGGTGAGCCCGGTGGCTGATGAACCGGTCTTCCAGGTTGAAGATTATCAGGGTCATCGCATCACCCTCACGAGGAGGACATTCGAAAACCACCTAAGATACCGGCCGGAGATCGCAGAATACGTGGAAGAGGCAAAACAGACCCTCCAGGACCCTGATGTTACTGTAACAATCGAGAGCGGCGGTAAATGGTACTATAAAGCAGGTCTGGGACGAGGCAGGTTCAGACAGACCTATCTCGGTGTGTTGGTCTACGACCGAGGGCAGAACGAGGGAGTAGTGGCGACAATCATGTTGTCCCGTAGACTCAGCGAAGGGATCATAGAGGTTCGCCGCTGGCCGGTTTTCTGAAAATGGTGCAGGCAGAACGCTTTGACGCACCCCACGCCCCGGATTGGGATAGCGTAGCCACAGCCAATCTCGACCTGGTAGAGCGCATGGTAGAAGGCGGAGGCTACGTGCTATACGACCGCGACGGCGACGTCTTGTTCTTTGACATCGGAGGGGAGAGGAAGGAAGCATTAACGGAGCCTTTCCTGGAGAACATATACGTCAGGATTGACCCGGACACGCTGAAGATCGAGGGTTTCACGGTAGTGGGCTTTCAGCACAACTTTCTGCCCCACAACCGCCTCTTCCGCCTGGCCCTCGAAGCCTACATGCCAGACATCTTGGCAGGAAAGGCGCTTCACTTTGAGGGAGAGCCCGCCCGGCTGGTCGCCCACATGTTCCTGGCGGCCGCAAGCCACACCGCCAGATAGCCCGCCCACGGGGGCTGTGCTAAACTGTTGCTGAGAGCCAGTCTTGTTGGGTAGGTCAGCCCGAAGCTATCGTCACGCCAAACAACCACCTGAAGATCGGAGTCCTGGCCCTCCAGGGCGATTTCGCCGAGCATCTGGCCGTCCTCGGGCGCCTGGAGGCGGAGGCGGTCGCCGTCCGGCTACCGCAGCACCTGCAAGACCTTCAGGGCCTCATCATACCCGGCGGCGAGAGCACCACCATCGTCCGGCTCCTGGACACCTTCGGCCTGCGCCAGCCCATCCTGGAGCTGGCGCGCCATGCCCCCATCTTCGGCACCTGCGCCGGCATGATCTTGCTGGCCCGGCGGGCCACCGACCTGGACCGTCCGACCCTGGGCCTCATTGACATCACCGTCCAGCGCAACGCCTTCGGGCGCCAGGTGGACAGCTTCGAGGCCGACCTGGCGTTCAAGGGCCTGCCGGGCAAGGTCCATGCGGTCTTCATACGCGCCCCCATAATCCTGCAGGCCGAGCCCGCCGTGGACGTATTGGCCTCGCTGCCCGACGGCACACCGGTGGCCGCCCGCCAGGGGAACATCCTGGTCTCCGCCTTCCACCCGGAGCTGACAACCGATGCCAGGGTTCATGCCTACTTCGTGGAGATCGCCCGCGAACATGCCCGCGCTAGCTGAGCCGAGGCCAATGCAAAAAGTCATCACCGACGACCTGGACGCCCTGCTCGCCGCCCTGCCACCACGGGTGGCGGAGCCCTTGCGCCAGCAGCCCGACCTCGCCGCCCTCCTGGAAGTGGTCCTGGACCTGGGGCGCCCGCCGGAGGCCCGCTTCCCCGGCCACGAGGTCACCCTGGACGAGCACGAGGTCAGCCGGGAGGACCTCCTCCACGTCATCGAGCGGGTGGGCACCTTCGGCGAGGACAACCGCGCCGGCATCGAACGCACCCTGCACCGCTTCTCGGCCCTGCGCAACCGCAAGGGCGACCCGGTCGGCCTCACCTGCCGGGTGGGCCGCGCGGTCTTCGGCACGATCAAGATCATCGAGGACCTGGTGCAGTCGGGCAAGAGCATCCTGCTCCTCGGGCCTCCCGGCGTGGGCAAGACCACCATGCTCCGAGAAGTGGCACGGGTGCTGGCCGACGATTTCCACAAGCGGGTGGTCGTGGTTGACACCTCCAACGAGATCGCCGGCGATGGCGATATACCCCACCCTGCCATCGGCCGCGCCCGCCGGATGCAGGTCCCCAAGCCCAGCCTTCAGCATGCCGTCATGATCGAGGCGGTGGAGAACCACATGCCGGAGGTCATCGTCATTGACGAGATCGGGACCGAGCTGGAGGCCACGGCGGCCCGCACCATCGCCGAGCGGGGGGTCCAACTGGTGGGCACCGCCCACGGCAACACCCTTGAGAACCTCATGCTGAACCCCACCCTCTCCGACCTCATCGGCGGCATCCAGACCGTGACCCTGGGCGACGAAGAGGCGCGCCGCCGGGGCACCCAGAAGTCCATCCTCGAGCGCAAGGCACCACCCACCTTCGACATGGTGGTGGAGATCCAGGACTTCGACCGCGTAGCCATCCACCCCCAGGTGGACCGGGTGGTGGATGCCCTCCTGCGGGGGGTACCCGTGACGGCCGAGAAGCGCTGGCTGGACGGCGCCGGCGAGTTTCAGGTGGAGCGGGGAAGCCCGCTGCCCGGACGCGGCCGCCGGGCCCCGCGGACGTCTCGTGGTGGCGGGGAACCTGCGGCGCCGCCGGAGCGGGTTAGCGCCGTGACCGGACCGGGCCGCGCAGAGCAGGAGCCCGCCGTCCCCACCAGCGTCCGTGTCCTCCTCCACGGCCTCAGCCGCAGCCGGCTGGAACAGGCCGCCGAGGAGCTCCACTTGCCTGTTGAAGCCGTGGAGTCGCCCGGCGATGCGGACGTGGTGTTGGTGCTGAAGAGCGCCTACCGGCGCCAGCCACCGGTCCTGAAAGCGGCCCAGGCCGCCGGTATCCCGGTCTACGTCCTCCGGAGCAATACCCCCACCCAGCTCGCCCAGGCCCTGGAGGACCTGCGGGAGAGCCGTGGCCTGGCCTCCTTCGACACCGCCCTCGAGGAGGCCGAGACGGCCATCGCCCAGGTCAAGGCCGGCCAGGAGGCCGTTGAGCTACGGCCCCAGAACTCCTATGTTCGGCGGCTTCAGCACCAGTTGGCTGAACACCACGACGTTGCCTCCCGCAGCCTGGGGCGCGAGCCCTTCCGCCGGGTGAAGGTCTTCAGCAGCGGCGCCCTGGGGCGGGAGCCCTAGAGCGCCGCGCCGGGCAGGGCCATGGCGTCCCCCCACCCACCGCCGCCGCCCAGAGGCCAGTGGCCCGGGCTCTTCATCGCCTTCGAGGGGGGCGATGGCAGCGGCAAGAGCGTGCAGGCCCGAGCCCTCTACCGGCGGCTGCGGCGGCTGGGGCTCGACGTGGGACTGGTGGCCGAGCCCGGAGGCACGCCCCTGGGCAGATGTGTGCGTGCCCTCGTCACCGGACAAGACGGACTTGCCCTGGTCCCCAGGTCGCCGCAAGTCACCTCGGCCGCCGGGGAGCAGCTAGCGTCAGAGAGGATACAGCTCCCGCTGGCGCCTGCAGCGGAGCTGTTCCTCTTTGCCGCCTCCAGGGCGCAGCTCGTCGCCGACGTAATCAAGCCCAGGCTCGAGCGTGGCGGCATCATCCTTGCCGATCGCTATGCGCCCTCCACCCTGGCCTACCAGGGATATGGACGCGGCCTGCCCAAGGCCCTGGTCAGACGCGTCAACGAGCTCGCCACCGCCGGCATATGGCCCGACCTGATAGTCCTGCTGGATGTTCCGGTGGCGGTCAGCAGAAGACGCCAGCAGCGCCGCGGCAAGAGCAGCGACCGCTTCGAGCGGGAGGCGCTGAAGTTTCATCGTCGGGTGCAGCGCGGATACCTGGCGATGGCCGCCCATGATCCGGAACGGTGGGCCATACTGCCCGGCGACCGCCCGCGCAAGGAGATTGGGGGCGCCATTTGGAAACTGGTGTCACGGCTGCTGCTCAAGCATAGACCCCAGCTCGCCGCGTCCCTCCGTCCCGACGAGGGAGGCCCACCGGCGCCCGGCCAGCGTGGCCGACGTAGCCATGCTCAGGGCCATAACCTGAAGCTCGACCTATAACGGCTCTGGTGACATCATCTGAAGGGTGCAGGGAACCCAGGTTCCCTGCCGGGGTTTGGGGTGTCCCCAAAATTCTTTTGCCCCCGCTCCCTTGCTAAGGGAGCGGGGGTACGGGGGTGAGGGTTGTAGGTGACACTGGGCGCCCGCGAGCGTTAGCGATGTTGTCAAGAGAGCCACCTATAATGGGTGGGAACACTTTCGTCCACTCCAGCGTCTGGGAGACAAATGCCTGCGCCAGCACGGAACCACCATGAGGCGCCCTAGCATCCGCTCAGCGTCGCTGGTCGCCATCGGCCTGGCTGTGGTGGCGCTGAGCGGCTGCCGCACCGGCGCCCAGGAGCCCACGGTGACGCCTGCCAGGCCCACCGCCGCGGTACCCACCCCAACCGCCACCGTGGTCGCGGTCATCCCTCCCAGCCCTACCCCCACGCTGGCGCCGCCCGCGCCTCCCCCGGCCACGCCGCCCACTCCCACAGCACTGCCCACCCCAGCCACCACCCCCACGCCGACGCCGGTGACCATCGTCCTCACGCAACTGCGCAACGACCAGTACGATTTCACAGTGGGCGTGCCCACCGAGTGGGTCGTCTACGGCCTGCAGACGACCCTGGTGCAAGGCTGGAGCCCCGCTCGTGAGGCGCTGCTCTACATCAAGCTGATACCGTACCCAAACCCTTTCTTCAACATCAGCTCCTACACGGACCTCTGGCTGGACAACCTGCGGGCCGAGTCGGAGGACTTCCGTGAGCTCGCGCGGACCAGGCTCCAGATCGGCGGGCTGCCCGCCATGGAAGTGCTGTACAGCTACCGGTTCGAGGGCGCAGCGTACCGCGCCCGCGCCGTCTTCATGCTGGCCGGCACCATGGCCTTCTTCCTGGACGGCATCGCCACCGAAGGGATGTGGCCCGCCCACGAAGCCGTGCTTACTGCCATCCTGCGCAGCTTCAGCCCCGGTCCCAGCCACTTCCCGCCGGCCAACCCCTGAGGCTGCCGCGCACCGCTCCTTGCCACCCCCTGCCGCGACCTGCTACCATCGGCCCATATAACACCTGCTTGGAGGACCCAATGGCGGACACGGCAGCAACCGACAAGGCAGCGCGCGACCAAGAGGTCGCGGAGGCCTACGAAAAGCAGCGGGCCTCCCTGCGGAGCGCGGCGGAGAGCGGACGCATGGCCAAGGAGCGGGCCGACGAGATGATCGCCTTCCTCAACCTGAAGGAAGACAACCAGCGCAAGGCCGAGGGCCTCCCGCCCCGCAGGAAGAGCGCCTAGTGTCCCGTTTCAGAGATTCGTTGAACAAGTCCAGGGGATTCGCAAGGGGACAAAAACCCCCTTGCGCGGGGGCGCTGGGGGTGTCCTCCAGACTCCTACTCCCCCCTCTCCCTATCACATGGAGAGGGGGCCAGGGGGTGAGGCAACTCACTGGCGACCTGGTTCACCTGAAGAACACCCGTCGTAGTTATTCGATAGAACAACAACTCAGGACACTAGTCATGCAGACGCGCACGGTCGCCTGACCCGGCCCGCGGCAAGGGTATGACACTGACGGCGGACGAGGTCCTGGCCATCCTGCGGGACACCGGCACCCTGCGGGAGGGCCACTTCCTGTTGACCTCCGGCCGCCATTCCAACCGTTTCCTCCTGCTCGCCCAAGCGCTGCAACACCCCGCCCAAGCGGAGCGCCTCTGCCGCGCCCTGGCCGAGCCCTTCCAGGGCCAGCGCATTGAAACGGTCATCGGCCCCGCCGTCGGCGGCATCATCCTGGCCTTCGAGGTAGCCCGGGCCCTGGGCGCCCGCGCCATCTTCGCCGAGAAGACCGGCGACGGCGGGATGGCCCTGCGGCGCGGGTTCGCCCTGCGGCCGGGGGAGCGGGTGCTGGTGGTGGAGGACGCCGTCAGCACCGGCGGCTCCGTCTCCAGGGTCATCGGGCTGGTGCGGGCGGCGGGCGCCCTCCCGCTGGGGGCCAGCGTCATCGCCGACCGCACCGGCGGGCGCCTGGACCTGGGCCTGCCCTTGCGCGCCCTGGTCACCCTGGACATACCTTCCTGGAGTCCGGCGGAGTGCCCCCTGTGCCGGGCCGGGACGCCCCTCGTCCAGCCCAAGGACTAGGGACTCCGAGTTTGCTGGTGCTGCGGGTTTCAACCCGCAGGGCTAGCCTGGACCGCCGCTCGCCCTGGGCCTGCCGAAGGGTCGAGGGATGAGCCACACCTGCTGCCAGCCTCGTAGGAAAGGAGAGGCCCCGCCACCCGGCGGGGCCTCTCGCCGCGGTCAGAGCCAGGTCTAGGGTTTGACTACCAGGCCCTCGAAGTGGACCGGATAAGCGTGGCCCTTGATGCGCTGCCACTCCAGCACCCGGTCGCGGGCGATGAATACCCGCTCCGCCTGCACCATCCACAGGTACACCGCGTTGTTGTACAT
>JACQGV010000009.1 GCA_016199375.1 Chloroflexota bacterium
GTTCGTCAGGGGGCCGGCGGCCGCCGTCAGCGCCATCCCAGCCTTGGCGCCTATCCGCATGGCGTAGGGGTTGATGGGCACTGGCTTGGCCCAGCCGAAGCCCGCCAGCAGGAGCAGCAGGGTGCCCATGGGGTCCAGATGGGCGAGCGGGTTAAGGGTGAGCCGCCCCGCCCGCTGGGGGGTGCGGTCGCCCAGCCGGTGCGCCACTGCAGCGTGGCTGAGCTCGTGGAGGGTGAAGCCGACGAGGAGGGTGATGACCAGGGCGGCCAGGATGGCGAAGAACGCCGCCGGGTCCCGCGCTAGCAGCTCCCAGTTGCGCAGGATCATCTTCCCTCCAGAGTGCGGACAGGCTCTCAGGAAAACCTAGAAACTCAGGAAACGCAGGTAGCCAGTGTACTGGGTGAAGCGGTCGGTGAAGAGCAGCACACCCAGGACGATGGTGAGCGCCCCGCCCAGGGCTCCTACGTAGGCCGGCCAGGCCCCCGCCCGGAACCGGCGCAGGGCAACGCCACCGAGGGCGCCCACAGCCAGGAGAGGCGCCATCAGCCCCAGGGTCCAGACCGAGAGCAGCCCCGCGCCGCTCCCGCCGGTGGCGGGGTCCGCCGCCAGCGTCAGCACCTGCGCGAGGGTCCGGTCTACACAGGGCGTCCAGGCCGCGGCGACGGCGAAGCCCACCACCGCCGCGGCGCCCAGGCGCAGGCCGTCGGGCAGGCCCCATTCCCGCTCCCCCAGGCGCAGGCGGAACCGCAGCAGCCCCAGCGCCACGAGCCCCACGACGAAGAGCACCACGCCGCCCGTCCGACCCACCCAACCCTGCCCGTCGTAGAGGGCGCGGGAGAGCCCGCTCAGGGACGAGCCCAGGGCGACGAAGGCGACCAGGAAGCCCAGGGCGAAGGCGGCGCTGTTGCCCCACATGAGCTGGCCGGCCTGTCGCGGCGTCCCCTTCAGGGAGACACCGGCCAGGAAAGTGAGGAAGGCCGGGGTCAGCACCAGGGCGCACGGCAGGCGGATGGCGGAAACGCCGGCCGTGAAGGCCTGGACTATGGAGACACTATCGGGCATAGTCGCCGCCCCCGGACCAGCCCCCTCAGAAGGAGTAGCGCTCCTCTTTCCAGGGGTCGGCCTCGTTGTGGTAGCCGCGGACCTCCCAGAAGCCAGGCTGGTCTTCGGCGGTCAGCGCCAGCCCGCCGAGCCACTTGGCGCTCTTGTAAGCGTAGCGCTTGGGGACCACCAGCCGCACCGGCCCGCCGTGCTCCGGCGCCAGGTCCTTCCCACCGTGGCGGCAAGCCAAGAGAACGTCGGGGTCCAGCATCGCCTCCAGGGGCAGATTGGTCGTGTAGCCGCCATAGCAATGCATGGCGACGTATTTGGCCTCCGGGCGCAGCCCCGCCGCCTGCATCAGGTTCACGAAGCGCACTCCCTCCCAGGCGTTGTCGAAGCGGCTCCAGCCGGTGACACAGTGGAAATCGGCGGTTACCGTGGCCTGGGGCAGGGCGCGGAACTGCTGCCAGTCCAGCTCCAGCTCCTTCTCGACCAGGCCCACGACCTTGAGCCGCCAGCGCTCCGGGGGGATGCCGGGGGTGTCGCCGTAGGTGAGGACGGGCCACTTCTCGGTGAGGTACTGCCCCGGGGGGAGCCGTCCCGCCAGCCGCGCCGCGGCCGTCGCCTTCTTGGCCTCGCCAGAGCCGAAAAACCCCATAGTCGCTCCATTCCGCCACTACCACAGCAGCCCCGATGGGCTATCCAACAGTCTACATGGGCTAGGGCCCTCCGCCAAGAGGGGTCACAGGCGGCGGGGGTGGCCAGGGCGACCCCTGGGGGTAGTTACGGCGGCGCCGGTACGGGACTTCACCTCGAACAAAAACGATAGCATACGCTCCAGAAACTGATTCACAGCGCCGCTCTTGTCATTGAAGGCAACAGCCTCCTTACCTATGAGCAAGGTTGCATAGGCCAGCTTTTGGGTATCGGGGCCGGGGCCTAGCATTTCTCGTCGGTAGTCAGGGTGAAGGGTGTTGGCGCGGATGGTGCCTGCCACAAATGCGCTGTGGAGGTTGGGGCCTTCGGGGAACGGTGTCTCCTCGTAATTGACACGCAAGCCCCCAGGGCTGCGTTTGTCACCAGCGTCTTGTGAGCGTGCCCCCGCGGGTGGCGCTGGCTTTTGACCACGTTTTTCCCCTGTTTGAACAACCGGCCCTCGTTCGCGGCGCATACCACCCAGCAGTTCCAAGTCCTGAAACTGATCCGAGTACAGGATTTCGGAGGCAAGGCGGATGGCCTGCCGTTGTAACTCCGTGAGCTTGACCTGCTGGGCTTCCGAGCGCTGGCGCTCCACCTCCTCCGCTAGCGTGGGCTCCGCCTCTAGAAGTGTTTCGATAAACTCCACCCAATCAGTGTTCTCCTCGAAACCGCCGCGGGCGGGCAGAGGCCGGAGGAAGTCGGCGTCGATGTAGCCGTGGACATAGCCGGAAGCCCAGGCACCCTCCTCCAAACCATACGCTTGCAGACCCTTCAGGTCGTTGACAATACCAACGCCAGAGTGACGGATGCTCACCGTGCCCTTGCCCATAGAGTCGAACCAGAGTTGGGTGCGGATCGTTCGCCGAACATCTCCCCGGGCCGGCAGTTCTTGTAGGGCCTTCCCAATCTGAGGCAACATGATGGGGGCAGGTTTCACCTGATAAAGCTTGCCATTGGCATCGATAGTGATTTCCAGATTGCCCTGGCGCAGGTCAGAGTCGAACTTCTCTCCGAAGAACTTCCGTAAGCCAGCGGGCGATAGAGGCCCTCGAGGACGAGTGGGATCATGCAGCAGGCCCCGGATCACCACCCTCATACCTGGCTCGTTGAGGGCTTCGTGCTTTGGAGCAGTGTCAAACTCGGCTTCTGCGCTCTCGCGGCGAAGAGTGACCTTGACAGTCGGCTCCCCAGGGGCCTTCTTGCTGTAGAAGACAGCCGAAGACCCTATTTGGTTGAAGGCAAAGACACCGATACCCAGTTGCCCGATCTGGGCAACATCCAGGTGGCGCTTTGCGGAGTCGGCAACGCGCTGAAGGGCAGCCTCGAACTCCTTTTCTGTCATCCCAGGGGCGTTATAGGAGATGGTGATATCCATCTTGGCAAGGAGGTAGCGCACCCGGCACGGTGAGCCCCGGTCGCCCTTGCGCCACTCGTCGAGGGCGTTGCTAACATACTCCTTGATGGCCTCGGACGGGTTCCGGTAGAGCTGGCCGAGGTACATCAGGGCATTTGCCACGTCAACCCGAATTTGTACCCTGCGCGCCATCTCTCCTGGCCCTCTTTCGGAACGACCGGAAACGGTGCGTCGTCAGCACCCGCCAGCGTTGGAACTTCTCCTCGTCGGTGAGCATGGACAGCAGGCTGGAGAGGTAGCCGATGTCGTAGGGGTCCAGCGTCGCCCGGTAGGCGGCGCGGCCATCGGGATGGCCGTCGCGGAACCAGCGCAGCTCGTCCTCCAGCAGGACCAACAGCAGCTTGAGCTTCGCCGCCCGGCGCTTGGCCTCCGCCTGCAGCCGGGCGTTGGCCGCCGTGGCCCTGGCAGCGGGTGCCCGTTCCTCCCCAAGGGGCGCGGCCTCGAGAAGCGGGACGGCGCCGCCCAGCAGGGCCTGGATGCGCTGTTCGGAGGCGGTCAGCAGCCTCGCCTTGGGCCGGGGGCCCAGCCAGCCCTTCACGGTGCTGTACGGCACACCCAGGCGCGCCGCCAGCTCCCGGCGCGAGAGCTGGTGCTCGGCGGCGTAGCGCCGCAGCTCCTCAAGCAGTGGATGCATAGCGGCCCCATTCTAACGCCACAGTCCAGAGTAGTCCCCAGAACCCCGACGCTTTCATCCCACCCACCCGCCCACAAACGTGGATGCCTTGGGGCACATCCCCAAGCCCCTGCCAGAGGAGGAAGAACCCCCTCTGGACTCCCCCTCGCCATCATCTGGTAACCACCTTTAGTGACCGGTGCCCTGCTATAATACGCGCTTAGCAGCTTCGGGAGGGCCAAGTGAAGTTCCAGATCGCGGTGCTGCCGGGCGACGGCATCGGGCCGGAGGTGATCGCCGAGGGGTTGAAGCTCCTCGCGGCCGTGGGCGCTCAGTTCGGACATGAGTTCGCCTGCCACCACGCCACCGTGGGCGGCGCTGCCATTGATCGGACGGGGAAGGCCCTGGACCAGGATACCCTGGAGCTCTGCTCCCGCTGCGACGCCGTACTTTTCGGCGCCGTGGGTGGCCCCAAATGGGACGACCCCGCCGCCAAGGTCCGGCCCGAGGACGCTATCCTGGGCCTGCGCAAGGAGCTACAGCTCTACGCCAACCTGCGACCGGTGAAGGTCTACGGCCCGCTCCTGGACGCCTCGCCCGTGAAGGCCGACCGCCTCAAGGGCGTGGACCTGGTGGTGGTGCGGGAGCTCACGGGCGGCCTCTACTTCGGCAAGCCCAAGAAGCGCTGGGAGACCAGCCGCGGGCTGCGGGCCGTGGACACCCTGGCCTACAGCCAGCGGGAGGTGGACCGTATCCTGCGGGTCGGGTTCCGGCTCGCCCAGGGGCGGCGTAAGAAGCTGACCTCCGTGGACAAGGCGAACATCCTGGAAACCGGGCGCCTCTGGCGCCAGCGGGCCCAGGAGCTGGCGGCGGAGTTCCCGGACGTAGCCCTGGAGCACATGCTGGTGGACACGGCCGCCATGCAGCTCATCCGCTCCCCCGCCCGCTTCGACGTCATCGTCACCGAGAACACCTTCGGCGACATCCTCACCGA
>JACQGV010000081.1 GCA_016199375.1 Chloroflexota bacterium
CCCCCATGCTGTCAGAAGGTGCGCTCCGCGGCGTCAGGGTGGTCGACCTCTCCTGGTCCTGGGCCGGGCCCCTGGCCACCAGGCTCCTGGCCGACATGGGCGCGGAGGTCGTCAAGATCGAGTCTCACCGCCAGGGAGACTGGACCCGCAACCTCGTGCCTCCCGACAACGAGCCCGGCGAGCGCCCCTGGAACCGGGGCGCCTACTTCCACAAGCTGAACCGCAACAAGCTGGGCATGAGCCTGGACCTCACCCGGCCTGAGGCGGCGGACGCCTTCCGGCGGCTCGTCAAGGTCAGCGACGTGGTGGTGGAAAACTTCAGCCCCCGGGTCATGGTGAACCTCGGCCTCGACTACGCGGCCCTCCGCCGGCTGCAGCCGGACATCATCCTGGTCTCTATGTCCGCCTACGGCCAGACGGGCCCCCATCGCGACTACGTAGCCTACGGCTCCAACGTGGAGACCATGGCTGGGCTCACCTCGATGACCGGCTACGAGGGCGGCCCGCCCAAGCGGACGCCCATCCAGTATGGCGACCCCGTCGGAGGCTTCTTCGGCGCCGCCGCTGTGCTGACGGCCCTGCACCACCGCCACCTCACAGGTGAGGGCCAGCACGTCGACCTGTCCCAGTGCGAGGCGATGACCACGCTGGTGGGCGAGGCCATGCTGGGGTGGGCCATGAACCACCAGGCCACTGCCCGGCTGGGCAACCGCCATCCGACCCTGGCGCCCCAGGGTTGCTACCGCTGCCGGGGCCAGGACCGCTGGCTGGCCCTAGCCGTCTCCTCCGAAGAGGAGTGGCGGGGCCTGTGCCGGGCGCTGGGCAACCCCGCTTGGACCCAGCTGCCCAGCTTCGCCACCGCAGCCGGCCGCCGCCAGCACCAGGACGAGCTGGACCGTCTCATCGAGGAGTGGACCGCGGCCCGCGACCAGTTCGAGGCGATGCGTCTTCTGCAGCAAGCCGGAGTGCCGGCAGGGGCGGTGCTAAACAACAAGCAGCTCTTGCTGGACCCCCACCTGCGCGAGCGGGGCTTCTACGTCACGGTGGCCCAGCCCGAGGCCGGCACCCACCTGGTGCCCGGCCTGACGGCGCGGCTGTCCCGCACGCCCGGCTCGGTGCGCCAGCCGGCGCCTGCCTTCGCCGAGCACAACGACCTCGTCCTGAATGAGCTGCTGGGGCTGAACGAGGAAGACGCGGCACGGCTGGCGTCGTCGGGCGCGACCGCCCGCGTGCCCGACGACGACTCTCGCCTCTCCCCCTTGGCCGCCCAGGGCATGGCAGCCATCCTACAGGCCCAGGTGAGAAGCGGCCACGCGGAGGGGATGGACCCCGACTATCAGGAGCAACTGGGTCTGAGGGCATAGGAGGTACGAAATGGACTTCGGATTCACCGCCAAGCAACAAGCGTGGCGGCAGCAGGTGCGGGACTTCCTGGGGGAGGAGTTACCATCGGACTGGCGTGGCATGGGCAGATCGTTTGAAGCCAGCGACGAGGGCTTTGCATACAGTCGCCAGTTTGCCCGCAAGCTGGCCCAGAAGGGCTGGCTGGCGGTCTCTTGGCCCAAGGAATACGGTGGGAGGGCCGCCAGCCATACCGAGCAGACGATCTTCAACGAGGAGATGGTCTACAATCGCGCGCCCAACGTGGTGGGGATCCAGTACATCGCCGTTGCCTTCGTAGGCCCCGCTCTGATGATCTATGGGACCGAGGAGCAGAAGAAGCGACACCTCCCTGCGATACTTGCCGGAGAGGAGGTCTGGTGCCAGGGTTTCAGCGAGCCGAACGCCGGGTCTGACCTCGCCTCACTTCAGACCCGTGCCGTGGAGGAAGGCGATGATTACGTCATCAACGGGGAGAAGCTGTGGACCACCGGCGCGCACCACGCCGACTGGTGCATCCTGGGCACTCGCACCGACCCGACCGCCCCCAAGCACAAGGGCATCTCCTACTTCCTCCTCGACATGAAGACGCCTGGCGTGACCGTCGAACCGCTCCTCGACCTGACCGGGAGCCACCACGTGAATCACACCATCCTCCAGGATGTGAAGATACCGCGCACCCAAATGCTGGGCGAGAAGAACCGCGGCTGGTACGAGATGGCGACCACCCTGGACTTCGAGCGCTCCTCCATCCTCTACTCGGCGGGCGCGCGACGCAGCCTGAAGGAACTGGTGGACTACGTGAAGGAGACCAAGTCTGGGCGCAAGCGCTCGGATGGCGCCACCACGATCCGACACAGGCTGGCGGAGCTGGCTATCGAGGCTGAGGCAGCTAGAGTGATGGCCTACCGGGTCGCGTGGATGCAGGACGCTGGCAAGATCCCCAACTACGAGGCTTCCATATCCAAGCTGTTCAGCACCGAGCTCAGCCAGCGCATCTTCAATGTGGGGATGCAGCTGCTGGGGCCGTATGCGGAGCTCATCCCCGACTCGCGATGGGCCGCTCTGGGCGGGGAAATACCCAACTCGTACATGAGCAGCATCCCTGCCACCCTTGCGGGAGGGAGTTCCGAGATCCAGCGCAACATCATCGCCACCCGGGGTCTTGGCCTGCCTCGCTAACAGCGATATCGGTGGGACACGGCGCTGCTGTGCCTATGCGGTCGGGGCAGGCCTCGGATCGTGGCCGCCACGAGCGGCGCCAGGGCGAGGTCCCATTCGGTGTTGACATTGAAGCAAGACCGGGACCATGCTCCCGGGCCCCCGGCTTCCGTTTCTTCCACGTGCCGGACTCGGAGGCGGTCTAGAAACCTGTGGAGGCCAGCCCTGGGATCGCCAAGCAACGATGCCAGGGCCGGCAGGGCGGTGCGACAGTAAACGGCATGAAGGGGTTGCAACCGTCCCCCCACCACGGGCACCGCGGCCTGATAACCCGGCGCCTCCGCCATCAAGTAGCGCAGCAGACCAGGGTCAATAGAGGGCATGTCGCACCCGACCGCCCAGGCATAGGCCGAACCGGCCGACACCAGTCCCGTATAGAGGGCAGCTACGGGGCCGCGGTCGGGCAGGACATCTTCCACTATTCGGGCGGGGACGTACCGGGGGATCGAGCTCCTGTCCTGGCCCGGCGCGATCACTATGATGATGTCGGCCGTCACCTGAGCAAGGGCCGTCAGCGCGCGCTCCAATAGCGTCCGGCCAGCCACCAGCTCCAGGGACTTTTGCCTGCCCAGACGCCGGCTCCCTCCGCCCGCCAGGACGATTCCTGTCATGGACTGGGGCGCGGAACCGACCTGCAAGCGGTGATACGGCGCCCCGCAGGCGCTCTGTTCGCTGGCGTCACGTCGCCGGCTCCCGGGGAGACTCGGCGGTGGGAGCGGGTCGCCACGAAGACCGCCAGCTGCGCCGGCCTGCCGCCAGCAGGCCCAGCAAGGCGGCGGCGGCCAGCGAGGCCAATCCTAGAGCCAAGAACCCGGGGCCGAAAGAGCCGCCCGCCTGCTTCACGCTGCCCAGGAGGAGCGGCAAGAGGAAGCCCCCCAGTCCCCCCACGGCGCCCACCATCCCGGTGGCTACCCCGATCTCGTCGCGGAAGCGCTGGGGGACCAGCTGGAACACCGCCCCGTTGCCCATGCCCAGGCAGGCGACCAGGCCCACGAGAAGCCCCATCATCACGGCCAGAGTCGGCAGCCTGGCCCCCAGGGCATAGAAAATGCCTATCGCGATCAGGAGCAGGGAAAGAACGCGCACGCCGCCAAGCCTGTCCGCCAGATAGCCACCCAGGGGGCGAATGCTGCTGCCTGCAAAGGCCACCAGGGCGGTCAGATAGCCTGCGGTCTGCGGGGCCACTCCATACTGGTCCCGCAAGAAGAGGGGCAGGAAGCTGCTCAGCCCGACATAGCCGCCGAAGGTGACGCTATAAAACAGACAGAACCACCAGAGGTCGCCCCGTTTCAGGGCCGCCAGATAGTGGCCCGACGGCCGGCCCGCGCCGCGGTTAGGGCTGTCCTTCGCCAGACAAAAGAAGGCGACCAGCACCAGGGCGAGGGGCACCATCGCCAGCCCCAGCACGTTGTGCCAGCCGAAAACGCCGGCCAGGCGGGGCGCCAGCAGGTTGGCAACCACGGTGCCACTGTTGCCCGCCGCCGCGATGCCCATGACCAGCCCCTGACGCTCCGCGGGATACCAGCGGCTGGCCAGCGGCAAGGCCACCGCGAATGACGCCCCCGCCGTGCCCAGCATCAGCCCGATGCCCAGCAGTTGGGGAAGGCCCTCTCCGGCCCGCCAACCCAGGGCAAGGGGCAGGAACAGGAAGGCCAACATGGCAATGCCCACCGTCCTGCCGCCGATGCGGTCGCCCAGCAGGCCCAGAGGCACACGCAGCGTAGCGCCGCTGAGGATCGGCACGGCCACCAGCAGGCCCTTCTGGGCGGCGCTCAATCCCAGGCTTTCGGCGATGAATATGCCCAAAGCGCCCAACGTTACCCAGAGCATGAAACTCAGATCGAAATGCAAAAATGAAGCTATAAGGGTAGGCAGGTGGCCCTTCGTAGGGGGCGTGCCTGTTTCCAACGAGTCCTCTCCTACGCGACAGTAGCAAATAGCCTGCCTGATCGAAGGCCGTGCTCTTCCTGATGCTGGGCCAGGGCGACTATCAAGTGCCCCATCTTGGGATGCTCCGGTACGACCTGGGGCTCGACGCCGAACCGCCTGAGGGCGGCTGTGCAGGTGGGGCCAATGGACGCCACGACGGTGTGATTGTTCAGGGCAGCGGCCAGCTCCGGCGCCTGGCCCAGGCCAGCGGCGACCTGGAAGAGATGGCGGGCCTGCACCTGGCTGGTGAAAGCGACAGCATCCACGCGGCCGCCCGTGACGTCCTTGACCAGGGCCCTTAGCGGACCCACGTCCTCGGGAAGGAGCCACTCGTAGAGGCAGAGCTCCTCCACCCGTGCGCCCCGAGCTCGCAACGCCTCTCCCAGGAGGGCGTTCCGCTCGCCATACTGCACCACAACCACGCTCTTGCCCATCATCTCCATCCCAGCCAGGG
>JACQGV010000075.1 GCA_016199375.1 Chloroflexota bacterium
ACCCAGGTTCCCTGCCAGGGAGTTTGAGGGGCCCCTCAAGCCCAAGGACGTTTCGAGGGCGAGAGGGTGGGGAAAAAGCGCTTATAAGCAATGATGTCAACAGAGCCAGCTTGTTTCAAGACCACCGGGGCGGGCCAAGGGACACAGTCCGGCTGGGCCGCCAAGCAGTCGCCAGGTCCGTGGCAACTAGGGCCGAGCGTCGGGAGTGAGGTGGTGGGCGGTAATGGAGTCGAACCAATGACCTCAGCGATGTCAACGCTGCGCTCTAACCAGCTGAGCAAACCGCCCGCAAGGTGGATTCTAGCAGTCGCCTCTAGGAGCGTCAACGCGCTGCCCGCGGGGCGCGGCGAGGCCCCGGGGGAGCACTGCGCCAACAGCACCGCCTTGACGGACTCGGCACCGGGTGCTACGCTGCCTTAGCAGTCGGCTGGTACGACTGCCAACTGCGGAGGTAGCCTGTGCTAAGCGAGCGCCAGCGTCAGGTCCTGAAGCTCATCGTGGCCGACTACGTGGCCTCCGCAATCCCCGTGGCCTCGAAGAACATAGTCGAGCGCCACCGTTTGCCCGTGAGCTCCGCCACCGTGCGCAGCGACATGATGGCCCTGGAGGAGGAAGGCTTCATCACCCGGCCCCACACCTCCGGCGGGGGAATCCCGTCGGACCGGGGCTATCGCTACTACGTGGATTCGCTGCTGGAGGAAGCCCCCTTGCCCGCGGCGCAGCGGTTCACCATCCGACGCCAGTTCCAGGAGCTGGGGCCGGAGTGGGATGCCTGGTGCCAGGCCGCGGCCGGGGCGCTGGCCAAGCTGGGCCACAACGCCGCCGTGGTGACCGCGCCGCGGGCGCCGGAGGCCCACGTGCGCCAGGTGCAATTGATAGCCTTGCAGGAGACCCTGGCCCTCCTGGTCCTGGTGCTGCAGGAGGCGAAGCTCAAGCAGCAGCTCTTCCCCCTCCCCAGCAGCACCCCGGATGATTTGACGCACGCCAGCAATCGCCTCACCCGCCACCTGGCGGGCCACAACCGCTTCGAGATTGCGGCCATCACCGTATCCTGGTCCGAGCTGGAGGCCGCCGCCATCCAGGCGGTCCTGCGGCTGCTGAAAGAGGAGGACGAGCGCTCGCGACGGGCGGCCTATGTGGATGGGCTGCGCCACATCCTCAGCCAGCCCGAGTTCTCCTCGGGCGAGCGGGCACGCGAGGTGGTGGAGGCCTTCGAGGAGCGCGACAGCCTGGCCGGCCTGGTCGTGGAGCTGACCGAAAGCCGCGCCCTGAACGTGGTCATCGGCGACGAGATGCCCAGGGATGCGCTGCGGCAGTGCGGTGTCGTGGTGGCCAGCTATGGCTGGCCCGGAGAGGTGAGCGGCACCCTGGGTATCGTCGGCCCCACCCGCATGGACTACAGCCACGCCATCGCCACCGTCCGCTTCCTGCGCGACCTCCTAGACGAGCTCCTCAGCTCCCTTCACTCTGGCCAACACAACTAGGCCGCCGGTCCAGACCCATGGAGGATGCATCCCAGTCTCGCTCGGAATCCGGGCCCGGCGGCTCCGAGCCCAGCGGGGCTGCCGACCAGCTGGCCGCCCTCACCCGGGAGCTCGAGGAGCAGCGGGCCAGGGCGGAGCAGTTTCTTCAGAACTGGCAGCGGGCCCAGGCCGACTTCACCAACTTCCGGCGCCGGACCGAGCAGGAGAAGCGGGATGCGGCCTTCTTTGCCGAGGCCGTCCTCATCGCCCGCCTGCTGGGAGTGGCGGACGACCTGGCCCGCGCCCTGGCTACGGTGCCCGCGAGCCTGCAGCTGTTCACCTGGGTTGAGGGCCTGCATCTGCTGGAGCGAAAGCTGCTCGCTATCTTCGAGGCCCACGGGCTCCAGCCCATCGAGGCCGTGGGCAAGCCCTTCGACCCCTCCCTCCACGAAGCAGTGTCTTCCCGAGAAGGCGCGGAGGGCATGGTACTGGAGGAGCTCCAGAAAGGGTACCGTCTCCATGACCGCGTCTTGCGCCCGGCGTTGGTGGTCATCGGCAAGGCCGCGGCCGGTGCCACGCCCGAGGCAGGGCAGAGCGAGGGGGGCCAGCAGGGGCCGCGCTAGCCCCGGAGCCCCGGAGAACCATCCCATCGCTGCCAGTTATCGAGCCAGCAGCGTCAGGGCCCCAGTTTGCCGGGCTGGAAAAGCGGTTCGTATAATGTCCAGTGGCTAGGATGCTACTGCTACACGAAACATGACTACCAAGCGCGATTACTACGGAGTGCTGGGCCTCGGACGGAACGCCTCCTCGGAGGACATCAAGAAGGCGTTCCGGAGGCTGGCCTTGCAATACCACCCGGACCGCAATCAGGAAGCCGGGGCCGAGGCCCGTTTCAAGGAGATCAACGAGGCTTATGAGGTCCTGAGCGATCCGGAGCGGCGGCAGACCTATGACCGCTTCGGGACGGCGGACCTGCGTCAGGCCGCCGCCGGGCGCCCCTTCGATGGCTTCGACTCCGTTGGCTTCGGCGATATCTTCGACGCCTTCTTCAGCGGAAACCCCCGCACCCGCCCCGGACCCATCCGCGGCGGCGACCTGCACTACCGCTTGCGCCTGACCTTCGGTGAAGCTGTCTTTGGCTGCGAAAAGGAGGTCGAGCTGGCCCGCCTCGACCTCTGTCCCCGTTGCCACGGCAGCGGCGGCGAGCCGGGCACCGCGCCCACCGTATGCCCCCAGTGCCGGGGCAGCGGGGAGGTCCGCCGCACCCAGCGCAGCCTCTTCGGCCAGTTCGTCAACGTTGCCGCCTGCGACCGCTGTGGCGGCGCGGGCCAGGTCTTGTCCCAGCTCTGCACCCATTGCAAGGGCGCGGCCAGGGTCGAACAGCAACGCCGCCTCAACGTCAAGGTCCCTGCTGGGGTGGACTCAGACTCCCAGATCAGGCTCACCGGGGAGGGGGAGGCCGGCCTGCGGGGCGGGCCCCCCGGGGACCTCTACATCCGGCTCGAGGTAGAGCCCCACCCTCTCTTCCAGCGGGAAGGCGATGACATCCATCTCACCTTCCCCATCACCATGGTCCAAGCGACGCTGGGCGACGAGCTGGAGGTGCCCACCCTGAACGGGGCAGCCAAGCTGAAGCTGGAGCAGGGCACCCAGACCGGCACCGTGGTCAGGCTGCGCGGCAAAGGCGTCGCCCACCTGCAGCGGGGGGGCCAGGGCGACCTGTACGTCCACCTGAAGATAGCGACCCCCACCGCGCTCAACAATCAGCAGAAGAAGCTCCTGCAGGAGCTGGCCAAGAGCCTGGGCGAGGGCTCCCTATCCTCAGATGACCGCAAGCTGCTGGGGAAAATCCGGAGCGCCCTGAAGAAGTGACGGGCGATGCACGCAGAGATGCTCGCGGAGCATAGGCCGACCCGCTCCGCCCTTGCTGCTGTTGCTCGCCGCCTGCTGACCCCCTCATCAGAGCGCCCTCAGTGCGCCAATCAATGAGCCGCTGGCTGGAGCTGCGGGTGGAGGCCGCTGACGAGGCGGCCGAGGCCGTGGCGGAGCTTTTGAGCCATTGCACCGGCCGCGGCATCGCCATCGAGCAGGCGGTGTCCCCGGACCCCCAGGGGGAGGAGCCGCCAGGCCGTTCTGGCGGCGCGCTGGCCGTGATCGGCTATCTGCTCGACGGAGAGCAGGCCCAGGACACCCTCCGGCAGGCCCAGGAGGGGTTGTGGCACCTGGGGCAGCTCGGGCCCCGGGTGGGCGCCTTGGCGGTGCGCCCACTCGAGGAGGAGGACTGGGCTACCGCCTGGCGCCAGCACTTCCACGTCACCCGGGCGGGGCGCCGCTGCGTCATCGTCCCCACCTGGCGAGAGCATGCGCCCGGGCCCGAGGAGATCATCATCGCCCTGGACCCGGGCATGGCCTTCGGCACCGGCCTGCATCCCACTACCAGGCTCTGCCTGGGCGCCCTGGAGGACTACACCCTCCCTTCCATGGACATGCTGGACCTGGGCACCGGCTCCGGCATCCTGGCCATCGCCGCCGCGAAGCTGGGCGCCCGCCGCGTCCTGGCCCTGGACACCGACCCGGTAGCCGTGCA
>JACQGV010000076.1 GCA_016199375.1 Chloroflexota bacterium
CACCAAGCGATAATCAATTTCGTCCATGCGTGCTTCACCTCCCGTGCGTAAATCTAGATATTATAGCACTTACCGTCATTCATCATCCGGCCTGCCGCCGATTCCGTGAGATGACCCCCGCTTCGCCTTAACAAGGTCGGACCGACCCCTGGTCCGCCCAGCGCCTCCCGACGCCCTGGACACCCGCGCGGGCGTGATACCATGGCAGCGGCAACAACAGGGGGAGCGCCATGGACTTCGCCTTCAGCCCCGAGGAGCGGGCCTTCCATAAGGAGCTGCGCTCATTCCTGGAGCGGGAGGTCCCCGGGTGGTATCCGGGCATCTTCGTTCTGGACCACGCCGACTACGAGCGGGCCTGGGAGTTCTCCCTCGCCTTCGCCAAGCGCCTGGCAGGCAAGGGCTGGCTGGTGCGCAACTGGCCCCAGGACTACGGCGGCGCTGGAGCCAGCATCTGGGAGCAGGTGCTCTTCAGCGAGGAGATGGTCTACTTCGAAGAGCCCCGGGGCGCCAACTACATGGGCCCCAACTGGGTGGGCCCCACCATCATGAAGTTCGGCACCCCCGAGCAGAAGGCGGAGCACCTGCCGCGCATCGCCAGCGCCGAGGTTATCTGGTGCCAGGGCTTCAGCGAGCCCGGCGCCGGCTCCGACCTGGCCGCCGTGGAGACCCGCGCCCGCCAGGACGGCGACGACTTCATCGTGGACGGCCAGAAGATCTGGACCAGCTACGCCGACCACGCCGACTGGTGCATCCTGGTGGTGCGCACCGACCCGGACGCGCCCAAGCACAAGGGCCTCAGCTATCTCCTGGTGGACATGCGCTCCCAGGGCGTCACGGTGCGCCCCATCCCCAGCCTCTTCGGCGACCATTTCTGCCAGGTGTTCTACGACCACGTCCGGGTGCCCCGCCGCAATCTCCTGGGCGAGAAGAACGGCGCCTGGCAGATGATGATGGCCAGCCTGGGGTATGAACGGGCGGGTGTGCCCTTCTACATGGAGGCCCGGCGGCGGCTGGAACAGCTAGCAGACGCCCTGAAGCAGCAGCGGCGCCACCTCGACCCCGCGGTCGCGGCCAACCTGAGCCTGCGGTTGGCGGAGCAGGCGGTGGAGGTCGAGACCGCCAAGTGGCTGACGCGACGGGCCTACTGGCTCATCGCCCGCGACCTGCCAGCTGATGCCGCCGCCTCCCAGGCCAAGATGTTCAAGTCGGAGGTCTATCAGCGCACCGCCAACGCGGCGCTCCAAGGCTGGGGGCTGCTGGGACAGTTGGAGCGGGGCGACCGGCGCGCGCCCCTCGACGGCCGTTTCCTGCGGATGTTCTACTGGTGCCTGGAGGGGACCGTCGCCGGCGGCACCTCCGAGATACAGCGCAACATCGTGGCCCAGCGCGGGCTGGGCCTGCCGCGTGGCTAGCCCCGCTTCTCCATGGGCACAAAGTCCCGCCGGGGAGGGCCGATGTAGATCTGCCGGGGCCGCATGAGCTTCTGCTCGGAGTCCTGCATCATCTCGATCCACTGGGCCATCCAGCCCACCGTGCGCGGGATGGCGAAGAGGACCGGGAACATGTCCACCGGGAAGCCCATCGCCTGGTAGATCAGGCCGCTATAGAAATCCACGTTGGGATACAGGCGCCGGCTCAGGAAGTAGTCGTCCTGCAGCGCGATGCGCTCCAGCTCCAACGCGACGTCCAGGAGCGGGTTGGTGCCGGTGACGGCGAAGACCTGGTCCGCCATCTGCTTGATGATGCGGGCGCGGGGGTCGTAGCTCCGGTAGACACGGTGGCCGAACCCCATCAGGCGTCCCGCTTCGCCGCCCTTCACGCGCCGGATGAAGTCAGGGACCTTGTCCACGCTGCCGATCTGCTGGAGCATGCGGATGACGGCTTCGTTGGCACCGCCGTGAAGCGGCCCCGAGAGGGAGGCGATGGCGCCTGCCAGGGCCGAGTAGGGGTCAGGCAGCGAGCTGCCCACGGACCTCATGGTGTTGGCGCTGGCGTTCTGCTCGTGGTCAGCGTGGAGGATAAACAGGACGTCCAGCGCCCGCTCGATCACGGGGCTGATCTTATACCTGGGCTCCGCCATCTTGAAGAGCATGTTCAGCAGGTTTCCGGTGTAAGAGAGGTCGTTGTCAGGATAGACATAGGGGTAGCCTAGGGTATGGCGGTAGGCGAAGGAAGCGAGCGTCGCCACCTTGCCGATGGCCCGGACAGTGTGGAGCTGGCGCAAAGCCTGGTCCTGGACATTCTTGGCGTCCGGATAAAAGGTGGAGAGCGCCGCCACGGTGCTCACCAGCATCCCCATGGGGTTGGCGTCGTGCCGGAAGCCCTCCATGAACTTCTTGACGTTCTCGTGGACCATCGTGTGGCGGGTGATCTCATCCGCCCAATGGTCCAACTGCGCCCGGGTGGGCAACTCGCCATGGACAATCAGGTAGGCCGTCTCCAGGAAACCAGTTTTTTCGGCCAGCTGCTCCACCGGGTAGCCGCGGTACTGCAGGACACCCTTCTCGCCATCTATGAAGGTGATGGCGCTGCGACAGGACGCGGTGTTGGTGAACCCAGGGTCGTAGCTCAGCAGACCGAAGTCATTCTCGGAGACACGGACCTGCCGTAGGTCCAGGGCGCGGATGGCACCATCCTTGATGGCTATCTCGTACTGTTTACCGGTGCGGTTGTCTGTCACCGTCAGGGAACTGGAGGCCATCGCACGCTCCTCTTTGCAGATACCAGATGCGGCCGAGGCCGCCCGGCCCGCGCTCTCCGGTCACGATCGTGGCTGCCGCTATTCATGTGGCAGCCGCAATTCAAGCTTAGGGGGGCCCCAGGCCGCGGGCATAGCGTAGGATAATCATTGTGTTGATGAACATTGCCCACCGCGCCTTGCCATACACCTCCTGGCTGCCCGCGCTCGCTGCCAGCGCGCAGCCTGTGCTTTGGCCCGCTAGATAGTACGGCGTGGAACGACAGGACGCAATATGCGAGGGCTACCAGATTGGAGTCAATTCCTCGATCAGCTCGTAGGCGCCGGGCAAGCCAGCTCTGCGCCGTAGGACCATCGCTAGGATGAGCACCGTCCCTGGCCGCCCGACTGTCCTTGTGCTGGACGCCACCCAGAACCTTCAGGGGTGGGAGTTCGAGCTCGCCGAGCGCGGCGTGAAGGCCCTGCGCAGGCGCCAGGTGCAGGTCTGGGGGGAGCGCCCCTGGCGGCCCGCCAACGCCGAGGAGATGGAGCGCTCGCTGCCGCCTCCCCAGGACTTCAACTGTCTTTTCCTGCTCGCCCACGGCCCCGGCGACGCCACCCCCGCCTCCGCGACCGCGCGCGCCTACTGGGACCGGCTGGTGGCCCAACAGGCGCTCGCGGCGAAGCTCATCGCCGTGGCGCCCATCCAGCCCTATGACGCCGCCCTCAGCAAGGAGGTGCTGCGTCCAGGGGGCCCCGGCGCCATTGCCCTCGCTCCGACAACCGAGCTATCGGCGCGGGACGTCGTCATCTTCTTCGTGAAGTTCTTCTACGAGCTCGACCTGCACGCCCGCGACAGCATCACCGGCACCATGGCCCAGTTCGCCTACTTCAAGGCGCAGCGGCTGGTGCGGAACAAGGTGGGATTGCGGTGTTGACCGCCCGTAGCAACCCGGTCGAACCACGCTGGCGGCGATGCCTGCAACATCTGGCTATGGCCAGAGTTCGTATCCTACATCGAGCACACCATGTGCGAGTCCGACGCCGAGGAGATTACTGTGGGCTATCTTGAACGGTACGTGGCCGAAGAGACTGCCGCCGAGTATACGACCGGCCGCATCACCTACCGCGAGCTGCTGCGCCGCTTCACCTTGCTGACTGGCAGCGCCGTCAGCGCCCTGGCCCTCGCCGTGACATTGGGATGCACATCCGATGAAGCTTCTGTGCCCACCGTTCCTCTACCAGCCTCGACGGCCACTGCTGCTCCCACCA
>JACQGV010000077.1 GCA_016199375.1 Chloroflexota bacterium
ATGCGCTGCTCGCTGGGCTTGTAGCGCACGACCAGAGCCTCGCCACCCACGGGCGCCGGGTCGCTGAACTTGGCCCCGTCCCACTTCCCGATCTCCGCGAATACACCGTCGCTCCACGCCAGGGCCTGGACCTCTGGCTCAGCATGGCTGCGCGCCGCCGAGCCAGAGGTCCGCCAGCGCGAGGTGGCCGCATCGATCCTCTGCCAATGGGACGAAGCTCGTTCGAAGCGCCAGCCTCCGCGGGCTTCGACCGGACCGTCGTACAGGCTATCCGCCCGGCCCAGTTGCACCCAGGTGTCGCCCTGGAACTGCCACCAGTCCCTCCCGTCGTAGCGGAACAGGCCGCGGTCGGTGCAGAACCAGACCAGGCCCCGGGCGTCCTCTCGGATTGCGTGCACGCGACCTGTGGAGAGGTCGGGAAAGGCCTGGAGCAACGTCGTGTAGGTGAGGCCCCGCACCGGCGCGGCGACGTACCGGGCGATGCCGTTTTCAGTACCTAGCCAGAGCGAAGCGTCGGGCCCGCGCAAGAGACATCGGACGGGCGGCAGGAATACCCGCGCTTCCGTGGGGAAGTTGCGGGCTTCCCCGGTCTCGCCGGGGTTGAACCGCTGCCAGTCGGCCACCTGTTCGGTCCCCTCCTCGCCGGCGTACCAATACCACTCTCCCGTCCGCGAGCGGTGCTGGAACACGCCCAGGGCGGTCCCGAAGTAGAGGATGCCGGTCGCATCCTGCGCGACTGAGTAGACGGCGGTCGACGCGGCCCCGTCCTTTCCCAAGGGAGTCTGCTCGGTGGCGTCGCCGCTGAGCAGCTTGACGGCCCCGGAGTCGGTCCCTACCCAGAGCTGCCCGTCGCGCGCCCGGAAGACTGCGTTTATCTCCCGCCCCGACAGGGCCACGACAATGGTGGCCGCGAATTGCCCGCCCGCCGGGGGGAACAGAGGCATGCGCAAAAGCCCGTTGCTCGTACCGATGAGGAGGTCTTGGGCGTCTTCGGCGAGGCAACGCAGGCGTGGTAGCCCTGGCAACGCTGCGGTCCAAGCCTTTCCATCGTAGCGCCACAGGGTCCCCACCGCGCCGGTGTTGGTCGCGGTCCACAGAGTCAGGTCCGCCGATTGATGAAACGCCACCACGCCCGCGGCCGGGCCCCCGGCGACCGCCTGCCAGGGCCCCGGCGCAGTGGGGTCGGCGGCCCCTTCCGCCGACGGGTTCACATTGGAGCGCCGCACGCCGTCGCCCATCCCCAGCCAGGAAGAATAGGCGGGCCGCAGGCGCAGCGTCTGTCCCGCCGCGATGGTGCCCCGGTATCCGATACCCAACCTGATGCGCCGACCGGCGGCCTCGTACAGCTCGACGACCGGGTTCACGGTGGCATCTATCAGGCCCGCCAGCGGCTCGACGCCCTGCAGAAACAGCGTAGGGCAAACGGCGTCGACGCCATCGTTGGCCAACGACCACCTCATCAAAGGGCCGACCATTTCCAGGGGCTCGCCCCGGGCACGCACGGCCACCGTCTCGCTGGCAAGGGGCGCGAAGTCCTCCACCGAGAAGGGCCGGTCTTTGCGCTCCTCCGGGGCGTTCAGGTCCACGGGGAGCTGGGATTCCACCATTCCCCGCAGGGCGCCCGGGGTGCCCAGCCCGTTCCGGTACAAGATGACGGTGCGCCCGATCCTCAGCCGGTACTGCTCCACCAGCTCCCGCAGGGCTGGTGGCTGCTCCCAAAGAGCGAGGGATAGCAGTGCGCCCAGCCGCGCCAGGTCCAGCACATAAGGGAAGACTTTCAAGGAGGGGTCGTTGGGCGCGGGAGGTGGCAACCCCTGGAGCTTCCGGGAGCCGATGAAGCCGGGGTCGTACAGGGCTCGATCGGCGTAGGCGAACCAGCGGGCCTGCATGACGAGGCCGGCGTCGCGCCCGGCCTCGTCAAGGACGTCGCCGATAGCCCGCAAAAGCGTCGTCAGGAGGCTGGCGTCGCCCTCGTCGGGCCGGTAGAGGGTAGGGAGGCGGTCCCGGATCCGCTCGAACTTAGGCACTCCCAGACTCCTCCTGGACTTGCACGCTGGCCGTCGAGAGACGCTCGAAGGCAACCAGTGTATAGGGCTGGTCCGAGGCCTTCGACAGGATGCGGCTAAGCCCGCTCTCCTGGACGAACACGAACTGGACCTGGTAGGGCGCGACCCCGGCCTCGTTGGGCAACGGTGGGACCGTGCCACCCCCTGCCACGGCCTTGTCGTGCTCCTCGAGGCTCGCAGCGGCCTTGCCGGGCAGCGGGACCACACGGAGCAGCTTGCCGTATGAAACCGCCTGGACCGCGGCCGGGACCGATTCGGAGGAATTGGCGCTATTGAGATACGTCACGGTGCTGGTCAATGACGCCAGGATCGCCGGCTGATCGGGCGGGGCTTCGCCCACCTGGTAGGTGACCACGGCGTTCAGCAGGGTGGGCAGGTTGGGATCGACGATCTGAAGATCGCCGAGCACAGTGGGGAAGCCGGCGATATTGATCAGCCCCGCGTCGGCGTCCAGCAGGGGGCCGGTCGCGCCGTCGGGCGTCAAGCTGGCGCTCAGGAGGCGCACGTCTTCCACCTCCGGAACACTGAGGACGAGGCCCACCAGCCGGTTGATGCTGCCCGCCTCCCGGGCCGGCAGGCGCGCGAAGTAGTCTTCGATCTTGCTCCGGATAGCCCGCTGGACGGCGCGCAGGTCCTGCTCCAGCAGGCCGCTCCTGGTGGTCAGGCGCAGCCCCAGGTTCACTTTCCTGGGTGCCTCGACACCCTTCAAATTGACCAGCACTCCCGCCGGCCTGGCGTCGTTGATGGCTGTCTTGAGGCGCTGCAGCAGCTCCGGAGGCAAGGTCTCCGCGTGGGGCGTGATCGCCACCTCCTGTATGCGCCCCGACGCGTCCTTCACCTCCTCCACGTCCGCGGTAATGCCCTGCCTGACGATGGCCTGCTGGATCGCGCCCAGGGTGGCGCGCTCGCTGCCATGGAGGAAGTTCTTGGCGCGCGTCCGGAGCTGGGCGTCGGTCTCATCCTGGGCGCTTATGGCGGTCGGCGCCGGGTTAGTCACCGAGCTGATGCCGGCGATGGGCACCGGCAAAACCGTCAGGGAATCCGCCGCCAGAGGGTCATTGGGCTCCAGATCGCGGGCCACGACACGAATCGTGTTGCGCCCCTCCGCCATCGTCACCGACTCCACAGTCTCATACTCCACGTTTCCATCCGGCGTGATCACTCGGGTACCTGCAGGAATCGTGACCACGCCCCGGCTTCCTGGAGAGCGGCTGAACTCCAGCTCGCCCGCGGCCCTTCCGCCCTGGACGCGTGTGACGCCCAGCAGCGCGACGACATTGTCGAGGGCTTTGGCCGACGCCGTATCCACGAAGCCGGCGTCGTAGACCGCTTCGAGCTGAGCGTACAGGCCCGCGATCTCAAGGGCGACTGACTCCGCGAGCGTTCTGACAACACTGCCGACGTGCAAATCTGTGAGGGGTGCCTGGGCGGCTGGTACTGTGTAGTTGATGTGGAGCACGCTGCCGGCGTCGGGCAGGTCGGCGCCCTTCTGCCACTCTATGGCTTGGCGGTCGCTCGACAGCTTGTAGTCGGTCCCCTTGCGGAACAGGTGCGGCTCCCCGTTGCGGCTGCCATAGACCGACACGACGTCGGCCGCCGGAGGCTGCTGGAGATTGTGGCGATAGGACGCTGCCGCCGTCGCCGGCGGCGGGAAAGGATGCGCCTCGGCAGCAACGCCCCCGACGATGGCGGTGAGTATGTTGTCCAGGACCTCCGGGAAGGAGCGCCTTTGGAAGCTCATTGTTCCAGCTCCAATGTGAAGGGACCGATGACCACGGTCCCGGCTTCGCCCTTAGCTTCGACCGCGAGCCTGACGTCGACGCGGGCTGGGGTGCCGCCGGCCGCTGTGACGGCCACCTCCCTGACCTTTTCGATTCGCGGCTCCATTTTCAGGCTTTCGAGGATGTACAGCTTCACCAGATTACGGGTGGTCTCGGTATTCTGGCGGCCGACGAGCTGGTGCAGCCGGGAGCCGTAGTCGGGATGCGCCAGCGCCGCCAGCTCGCCTCTCGGCGTCAACAGCCGCATGATGACGGCCTGGGCGAGGTTCTCAGCGCCGCTCGTCGTCCTCAGGTCCAGGACCCGTCCCCTGGCGCTGGCGGTCCGGGGTCTGTCGGCGGCCGCCGGATAGTAGGTTATCTGGACCGACGTGCCGGCATCGGGAAGCTGAGCCCCCTCCAGCCACTCCACGGCCATGCGGTCCTCCGCCAGCCGGTAGTCAACGCCCGGCCCGAATAGATACCTTACCTGGTTGTTGGCGCCGGTCACGGAGAGCACCTCGGCCGCCGGGCCCTGCTGAAGGCGGTGGCGGAAGGGCGGCCTGGTAGCACCAGGAGGGGGGAAGGGTTGTGACTCGGCCGCCATTCCCCCCCGCGCCGACGCCACCGTATACACCGGGCGTAGCTCGGAGTGGCGCAGCGCCAGCCTTATGTCGCTCAAGAGGTTCTCTCCGGCCATCGCGCTAACCTCCGACCAGGACTGTTCCGGCTGCGACCACTGCGCCCGCCGGCAGGTCGGCGGGATCGTTGCAGGTGATCGCGGGGTCGCCGCTCCTGGCAGCCGGCGTGCCGTTGATGAAGACGGTGCTGCTGCCCCGCTGCACGGTCGCCTTGTTGCTGGGGGGCTTCTGGAAGGGCCCGCCCTGCGGGATGTGCGAAGGCGAGTTGGTGGCGGTGCTGCCCTGCACAGCCGCCGGCTTGCCTTCGATATTCACGTCCTTGCTCAGGGAGCCGTCCAGCTGCCCTACGAAGGGATGGGGCAGCGGCGTTGGCACCGGCCCGCCCGGCGAAGGGATCATCACGACATGGATGTCCGTCGCTACCACTTTGTCGCCCTGCTTGGCGGCTGGCTGTCCCATGACTGTCTCGCTTACCTAACGCCTGCTGGCGCTTAGCCGCAGGCTGTGTCGTTCTGAGTTCACCCAAGGGAGAGGGAAGAGCGAGGGTGATGCATCCATCCTGCGCCTCAGTTGATGTTCACCGTTGGCTGGCCCTTGATGTTCACCGTTCCGCCGTTCAGGTTAAGCTCCCCCTGGGCCTCGATGCTCACCGCGTTTCCCTTGACCTGGATGTCGCCCTGGCTCTCAACCAGCACGGCGCCGTCCCGGTCGATCTGCAGCTTGGCTTTGCTCCCGTCGACGCTCAGTTTCACGACAGGGTCGTCGTCCTTGACCTCAACGGATATGCCGGTACCCAGCTTCAGGAGGATCGAGCGGCTATCGCCGCTAGTCAGCTCTATGTGGACCGCGTCGCTGTCGCTCGCTCCCAGGGGGAGGTGAAGGATTGCCTGGCCGTCCATGTTAGCAGGGGGCCGGTCCTCGTCGTCATAGAGGCTGCCGGTGATAACCGGGGCGTTGACGTCGCCGCCTATGAACTGCACCAGGACCAGGTCTCCCACCGCCGGAATGCTCACCCCGCCGATACGGGAGGTGGCAACCGGCACGTGCTTCAGCACGATCCCCGAGTTGCGCAGCTGCACCGTGCAGGCGTAATTGTCCTGGTCCGAGTCGCTGGCATGCGGGTGCTGCTCCTGTATCACCGCCAGTTCCGCGGTGCGGAGCTGGCCCAGCTCAGCCCGCACGATGCGTTGAATTGTCTCGAACAACGTGTGGGTCATATGAGGCCTCCGAGGCCAAGGCCGCCCCCCGCACCCTGGCTAAACCAGATGGTCGTGGTGAAACCGCGTCGTTTGGAGAAGGAGTGCCTGACCCCGCGCGCGACGCAGGTGCCGTTCAAGGCTTCTTGCGGCGCCCCTTCGACGGCGATGGTGGCGCCGACCGCGACCGACGGCGCTCCCGGGACCAGCAGCCGGCCCGTGACGCCCGTGAGGGCGGAGAGGGCCAGCTGGCCCTCGGCCGCGCCCTGGGCCGCGTCACGGCTGCGGAGGGAGGCATCCGCCAGGGAGAGCTCGGGCGCCGCTGTCCCGGAGCTGCCCCTTACCGCCGAGGGGTCCTTGGCCAGCCAGCTCCAGGCCTCCTGCCCCTGGCTGCCAGCTGCCCCCTCGCCCACGACGGTCAGCGCGCCCACCGCCGGCGTCGTTTCGCTCAACTGCAGGGAGAGAACGTCGGTGCCATAGGCGAAGGTCTGCACAGGCTGGCCCTCGGCCAGGGGCAGGAAGCTCAGCTTATCCTCCGGCGTCACGTAGGCAACGAAACCGCTCCTGCGCGCCAGGGCGGCAATGTGGGTCAACACGGTGCGAACGCCGTCGACCACGTAGAACGGATAGCTTGCTCCGTCCTCCACGACGCCCGTCGTCACGCCCGCCCTCTGCGCCAGGTCGGCGACGATCTCTCCGGCTTTGCGTTGCTCGTAGCTCTGGTCTATCCGCAGGCCCGCCAGCAAGGCGCCGCCATTGGTGGCTTCCAGGCGGACGACACCATGGAGCTTTCGCCGTACCGCTGTTATGCGACCTGTAAAGACCAGCTCCGCAGAGGAGTCCTCGTAGCCGACCGCCACGCTGCCGCTGTCTCCCAGCGCCAGGGAGGGCGCCTGGTCGGCTGCGGCGACGATTACCACCACGTCAACGGACGGGACGAGGCCGGACTCCACGCTGACGGAGGCTATCGTCGGCCCCCAGTCGCCGGGGCCGCCGCTCCCGAAACTGACCTCCAACGCCGGGCGCCTGACGCCGGAGGGGCTCCCGCCCAGCGGGAACGGCAAGCTAACCATGGAGGGCTCTCCGAGCGACACCTGCCCCGTGCTGGGCGCGACGGCCCATGTCAGCCCCAGCCTCCAAATGCAATCGGAAAAGGCGCCTCTGCGTCTTCATATCCCCAGCTCTACGTCCGGCACGGCGCCCGGCGTAGCCGCGTCCCACATCATGCCCTGATCAGTAGCCTTCGAAAGCTTGGGAGCAATCGCTCCGGAAAACCGCCAGCTTGTTGTCGACCGCCGGCTGCAGCGGCAGAGCCCTGGCAGCGGGCGGCGTGCGGAGCGAGCCGATGCAGTTCAGGAACGTCAGTATCGCCCCCCGGTGCAGCTCAAACGTCGGCTGTATCTCCGACTCCGGGAGCACGAACCCACGGGGGTCGGATATCGCTGGCTCCAGTTCGACGGTGATCGCGATGGAGTTGGGCACATTCTCCACCACGTAGTCCATCATGCCGCCCGGCACCTTGGCGCGTTCCGGCGAGCGCAGGAAGGGGGGCGTGGTGTAGAGCTTGCTTGCCTGGAGCCTGAGGTAGTCCCTGCCCTTGGCATCGATGACGCGCTCCAGGTGCGC
>JACQGV010000066.1 GCA_016199375.1 Chloroflexota bacterium
CCCTAGTGCTCCGTCGCCTCGCCCTTGATGATGGCGATGGCGTGGGGGAGGGCGGGGCGCAGGGCCTCCAGGGACTCCACCACTGCCCTGGGGCTGCCGGGCAGGTTCACGATGAGGGTCCTCCCACGCTGCCCCACTACCGCGCGGCTCAGCATCGCCAGGGGCGTCGTCTTCAGCGCCGCCGCCCGCATCGCCTCCGCCATCCCCGGCACCGGGCGCTCGATGACCGCCAGGGTGGCCTCGGGGGTGACATCCCTGACGGCCAGGCCGGTGCCGCCGGTGGTGACGATGAGGTCCGCCGCGCCCCCGTCGGCCCAGGAGCGCAGCCGCGCCTCGATGAGGGAGCGGTCGTCGGGCACCAGGTCGTGGGCCACTACCTGAGCCCCCAGGTCCACCAGGAAGCGGCGGGCGGCGGGGCCGCTGAGGTCCTCGCGGAGCCCCTGGGCGCCCCTGTCGCTGATGGTGAGGACGGCGGCCCGGATCACGGTTGCAGAACTTTTATTCGGAACATATTTTTTCGTCCGAGGGCGGCCTGGCCGCGGCGGAAATCAAAACCCTAAACAAAAATTGGTTCAAAACTCGTTCTTAGACCCCTTGACAACACTAGTGGGGCGGTGGTAGATTGTGTGCCATCGTAGGGGAAAGTGGTAAAGGCCGGGTATCCCGCGATGGCCGCGTCCGCCATCCTTAGAAGGCACCGATGTTCTCGGGCCAGTACCAGTACCGACTGGACAACAAGGGCCGCGTGCCGCTGCCGCCCCGCTTCCGGGAGGGGTTCAAGGCCGGCCTGGTGCTGGCTCGCGGGGTGGCTCTCTGCGTGCAACTCCACCCCAAAGACCAATGGGATGATACCACACGCGCCCTCTTCCAGGCCCAACGCACCCCGGACCGGAACGAGACCCTGGCCCGCTACATCTACTCTACCACCCAGGAGGCCGATATGGACAGCGCCGGCCGGGTGATGGTGCCCCCGCCGTTCCGGGCGTATGCCAACCTGGGGAACGATGTGATAGTCGTCGGCGCCGGTCGCTACCTGGAGCTCTGGGACCTGGCGACCTGGCAGAGCAACTTCGGCGGCCTGGAGCAGGAAGCCAAGCGCCTCCTCCGGGGGCTGGAGGCGCAAGAATGAGCCTGGCCATGGTGGCTTACCATCGTCCGGTCATGCTGGCGGAGGCCCTGGCTTTCCTGGACTTGCGGCCCGGCGAGCGCTACGCCGACGCCACCCTGGGCACCGGGGGCCATGCCGAGGCCATGCTGCGGGCGGGCGCCCGCGTGCTGGCCCTGGATGCCGACCCGGAGGCGGTGGCCGCGGCCCGCGGGCGGCTGCAGGGCTATGGGGAGAGCCTCACCATCGTCCACGCCAGCTTCGGCGAGCTGGTGGAGGCCGCGGAGGCCCACGGGTACGCTCCCCTGCAAGGTGTGCTCTTCGATCTGGGCCTTTCCTCCTTGCAACTGGATGAGGAGCACCGAGGCTTCAGCTTCCGCCGGGACGAGCCGTTGGATATGCGCCTGGACCCCACCACTCAGGAGGTGACAGCGGCCGATATCGTGAACAGCTACCCGGAGGGGGAGCTGGCCCGGCTGCTGGAGGAGTACGGGGAGGAGCGCTACAGCCGGCGTATCGCCCGTCAGATCGCGCTGGCGCGGCCCCTGCGGACCACGGGCCAACTGGTGGCGGCCGTGGAGGCGGCGGTGCCAGGCCCGCGCGGGCGGCTCCATCCGGCTACCCGGGTGTTCCAGGCCCTCCGCATCGTCGTCAACCATGAGCTGGAGATCCTGGAGTCGGGACTGGAGCAGGCGGTGGACCTGCTGGCGGCGGGCGGGCGCGTGGTGGTCATCGCCTATCACTCCCTGGAGGACCGTATCGTCAAGGAGTTCCTGCGCCGGGAGTCGCAGGACTGCCTCTGTCCGCCGGGCATCCTGGTGTGCCAGTGCGGGCACCGGGCGGCGCTACGACTGCTGACCAAGAAGGTCGTGGAGCCCTCGGCGGAGGAGGTGCGCGCCAATCCGCGCAGCCGCAGCGCGCGGCTAAGGGCAGCAGCGCGGCTGTAGACGGAAGGGGCGCTATTTATAGGGGGAACCGGACGCCGCTGACCTGGGCCCCGGTCGAACATAGGGGGCCATAAGAACGGGCGGTGGGGCGGAAGGGGAACCCAGCATGAGTGGGGCAGGAGGGTTGGAGCCGAAGCTTGGTTGTCGGGTGGCCTGGAGCCCAAACCGGATCGCAAGGGCTGAGGGCCGCCGCGGCGACACAGGAGGCGGGCGCCGGAGCCTCTTCCCGGCCGCGCTGGAATGACACCCCCCAGCGCGGGGACCTCGACGCCGGTCCTCTCGGTATGAGCTGATCCCTGGTAGGTTTGCACCCCCTACCTAGCTGGACGGCTCCACCCCTCCTTACCCGCGCGGGGCGGCCCGCGGGGCCGCTGGATATGTGAGTGCAGGCAACGAGGCCACGGCTGGGGCGGCTCTGCCGCAGCAGCAGACAAGGAGGCCGCTACGCCCGCCTGGGGCGGGACCGTGAGCAGGGGCAGGGCCGCTAGTCCCAGAAAGAAGGGGGAGAGCATGGCACGAGAAGGTCTTATCGCTGGTATAGACGTAGGCACAACCAAGGTGGCAACCATAGTGGGCCGCACCGATGGCGCCGGGGTCCAGGTCGTGGGGGTCGGCGTGGCGCCGTCCAACGGCCTGCGCAAGGGCGTAGTGGTCAACCTGGATGAAACGGTGCGCTCGCTGCGGGACTCCGTGCGCCTGGCCGAACGCAGCAGCGGGCTGCGCGTGCGCGAGGCCAACGTGGGCATCACGGGCACCCACATCCAGTCCCTCAACAACAAGGGCCTGGTGGCGGTGTCCCACCGGGATAAGCCGGTGAACGCCAACGACGTGCAGCGGGTGTTGGAGTCAGCCCGGAGCATCGCCGTCCCCCAGGACAAGCAGATGCTCCACCTGATCCCGCGCGGCTACACGGTGGACGGGCACCGTGGGATCACGGAGCCCGTGGGCATGCACGGCTTCCGTCTGGACGTGGAGGCCCACATCATCCTGGGCGAGGTAAGGCCCATCGAGAACCTGGTGAAGTGCGTGCAGTCCGTGGGCGTAGAGGTGAGGTCGCTGGTCCTGGAGCCTCTGGCCACGGCAGAGGCAACCCTGACCACGGACGAGCGTGAGATGGGGGTGATCCTGGCCGACATCGGCGGCGGCACCACCGACGTGGCTATCTTCCGCGACGGCGGCGTCTGCCACACCGCCGTGCTGCCCGTGGGCGGCAATCTGCTGAGCAACGACATCTCCGTGGGGCTTCATTGCCCCCTGAATGCCGCCGAGGAGCTGAAGATCAAGTGGGGGGTGGCTGACCCCGAAATGATCAAGGCCCACGATGACATCGTCCTCCCCAGCTTCGGGGCGGAGCAGACCCGCAAGGTCTCCCGGGTGGACCTGGCTGAGATCATCAACGCCCGCATCAGCGAGCTGATGGAGATGCTGGACACCGAGGTCCAGCGGGCGGGCTGCCAGGGGCTGCTCTCAGCGGGGCTGGTGATCTCCGGCGGCACGGCCAACCTGCCGGGCATCGAGGCGGTGGCGGCCGATGTCCTGAAGATGCCGGTCCGGGTGGGGGAGCCGCGCGGGGTCCAGGGGCTGGCCGATACCGTGGGCAACCCGGCCTTCGCCACCGGCGTGGGGCTCCTGCTCTGGAACGTGCAGCCCGAGGGGGACAAAGAGACCAGGATGATCAACCACTGGAGCCACAGCGGCTCCGCCTGGGAGCGCCTTGCCCGGCGCGCCCGCTGGCGCTTGAAGGAGCTAGTCCGGCGCTAGTGCCAGCAGGGGCAAGCAATACGACCTGGCGGCCCGCCGAGTCGACGGCGACGCAGGAAGGGGGAGAGCTATGGGGCAAGCCAATCCTAGCGAGAGTCTGGCCAAGATCAAGGTGGTGGGGGTCGGCGGTGGCGGCTGCAACGCCATCGGCCGCATGGTGAAGGACAACATCCAGGGCATCGAGTTCCTGGCGGTGAACACCGATGCCCAGGCGCTCGCGCGCTGCGCTATCCCCACCCGTATCCGCATCGGGGACAAGCTGACCCGGGGCCTGGGGGTGGGCGGCAATCCCACCCTGGGCGCCGAGGCGGCCGAGGAGAGCCGCGACGAGCTCAAGGAGGCCCTGCGGGGCGCCGACATGGTGTTCATCGCCGCCGGCATGGGGGGCGGTACGGGCACCGGCGCGGCGCCGGTTGTCGCCGAGATCGCCAAGGAGACGGGGGCCCTGACGGTCGGCATCATCACCAAGCCCTTCGGCTTCGAGGGCGCCCGGCGGCGGCGCCAGGCCGATGAGGGCGCCACCCGCCTCAAGGAGAAGGTGGACACTCTGATCGCCGTCACCAACGACCGCCTCCTGGACATCTGCGACCAGAAGGTCTCCGTGGAGACCGCCTTTCGGCTGGCCGACGACGTGCTCCGCCAGGGCATCACCGCCATCTCGGACCTGATCACCTTCCCCGGGGAGATAAACCTGGACTTCGCCGATGTGAGGGCGATCATGGCCGAGGCCGGCGCTGCCCTCATGGGCATCGGCTACGGCTCGGGGGAGAAGCGGGCGGTGGATGCGGCGCATCACGCGATCCAGAACCCACTCCTGGACCTCTCCATCGATGGGGCGAAGGGTGTGTTGCTCAATGTGACGGGCGGCCCCGATCTTACCCTGTATGAGGTGAACCAGGCCGCGGCAGCCATCGGCGAGGTGGTGCACGAGGATGCCAACATCATCTTCGGCATGGTCACCGATGAGAAGATGGAGCACGAGGTCAAGGTTACGGTCATAGCCACCGGCTTCGCTCAGCCCCAGCAGCAGGAGCAGCACCGGGACGAGCAGATAAAAGAGCTGATGGCCAACGCCGCCCAGGACTTCAGCGACCTGGACATCCCGCCCTTCCTGCGCCGGACCAACGGCGGCAAGCCCAAGGCCCGGACCGGCAAGTTCTAGAGCGGGGGTAGCCCGGAGCCAGCCAGGAGGAGGCGATCATGGACAAGGGCCAGTTGCAGTCCAGCCCGGCCTGGCGCTACGCCACCCCCTTGCAGCAGGGGAGGCTCGCCCAGGCCATCAGCCAGGGTGCCCAGGGGGGACCGGTGTCCCCGTCGCCGGAGAGCGGCGGTCAGCGTCGCCGCTCACGGCGGGTGGTGCTGCGGAGGTAGCAGCCGCCGGCTCTCTCTGCGTCCGATACTGCGAAAATACTAGCGGGACGCCTGGCACGAATCTAGGAGGCAACGCTCAGTCCCGACCTGTCGGGACTGAGCGTTTGTTTGGGGCTGGGAGGCTGCCCCTGCCGGGTCCGCTGGTGGTCTCCCTAAGAGGCCACTGCTGCCGTCAGGCTAGGGAAGGGGAGCCTTGCTAGGGGACGGTGGCGTCCACGCCGTAGTCAAGCTCTCGCGCCTTGCGCCCCTCGTGCTCGCGGTCTCCCTGGTTCCGGCCCCTGGGGCCTGTGCTATACTGCCTCACCAAACTGGCGTGAGGGTGGCGCAGGGGGTGCCATGCTGGGTCGTGGCTTAGTGCTGGGGCTGGCGGTGGCGGTCCTGGCTACAGCCTGCCTGCCGGGCGGCCCCCCAGTCCGGCGCGCGCCGACCCCTACCCCCGCGCCGACTCCTACGGCCACACCTGTACCCGTGCCCACCCGTGCGGCCCCGCCGACGCTTGCTCGGACGCCCACTCCTGTGCCGCAGCCCACCGTCATCGGGCGCAGCGGGCCCGTCGTGGTCGTGCTCCAGACCCCCGACCCGAACAGCGAGTACGAGGTCTCGACCCGCACGGAGGGGCCTGGTCCTGACGGCAGCTCGACCATAACCATAACGGTGCGGGTGCGGCCCAAGGGTGCCGCCACCGCCACCCCGGCTCCGGCGCGGACTCCGTCGCCCGGCACTCCCACCCCCAGCCCGACAGCGAGCGCCGCGCAAAGCCAGTGGGCCCAAGAGCGCGTCGCCGCCTTCGTGGCCCTCTACCGCGTTACCTCCGCCGGCCAGGAGAAGCTGAAGCGGCTCCAGGTACGGCAGACGAGGGGCCGGCCTGGCTGGTACTCCAGCGAGGGCTACCGTGGGGTGACAGGGGTGGGCGAGGCGCAGCCCGCCAGCGTGGCCCACGAGCTGGGCCATGCCTACTGGGGGCTCTTCCCCGTCACCGGCCACCCGGAGCTCTCCTGGGAGGACGCCCGCACCTTGGACGAGAGCTCGGCGATGCGCCGCCTGCACGCCGACCTGGCGCTGTTCATGCGCCAGCTTCCGGATGCCTACGAGCCACTCCGGGAGCGCTTCCGGCGCCTGCCCGACCTGGCCCCGCGCAAGGACTCGGACCTCTTTCACTTCGGCGAGGCCGAGCTGGTGGGCATGGCCGGCGGCGACCTGAACCTGCTGCCGCCCACCCTGCGCAAGTACTTCGACCAGTACCTCCAGCCGGGGGCCTATGGCACCTGGGAGCGCGCCCTCCGCTGGTACCAGGACCTGCCGCCGGAGGACAGGCCGGTGGTGGACGCCTACTTCACCGTCGCCCACTTCGGGCTCGGCGCCTACGGGGAGCTACGCGCCCAGGGCCTGCCGCCCTTCCCGGAGGAGGCCCGCGGGGTGATCGTGCGCGAGGAGAGGCAGCGGCTCCTGGACTTCGT
The DNA here is from genome assembly GCA_016199375.1 of Chloroflexota bacterium. GTDB lineage: Bacteria > Chloroflexota > Dehalococcoidia > SHYM01 > SHYM01 > JACQGV01. The sequence goes on from JACQGV010000066.1 coordinate 6,642, forward strand.
GGAGCAGTTCGACCTGCTGGTGCAGGACGACAAGAGCCTGCGCGACTCCCTGGATGTGGACCTGGGCTTCGGCTTCTGGCGGGGCTATCTGAACGATAAGCTCAACCTCTACCGCGTCCACAGCACGGCCCTGGAGGGCTCCCGCCTCCCGCGCGCGCAGGCCATCGCCGGGGTCCTCGACCTCTTCCTGTCGCTGCAGGGCGCCGCCTCCGACGAGCGGGTACGCCGGGTCGTGGAGCGGGCCCGCCAGGACCCCATCGCGCTGCATCTCCTGCCCTTGCTGGGCAACCGGGAGCTGATGGCGGCCATTGCGGCCCTGGGGGACTCGCCCCCGACTGAGGTGACCCGCAAGGGGACGGGGGTCTTCGTCCGGCGCCTCCAGGAGCAGGCGCCACAGGTGGACCGGATTCTGGCCCTGGGGCGGCAGGAGGCGAGCCAGGGGAGCCGGGCGCTGGAGCCCTACGCCCGCAGCCTGAAGGGCCGCAGAGATGACCAGGAGCTATTCTTCGAGCTCCTGGCCGATGCCGACCTGGAGGTGGCGCAGGCGATGATGGAGCGCGCCAGCGACGCCTTCGTGCGGGAGCTGCTGGCGGACCTGCCCGCCCGGGCCCGTTTTGTGACGGCGCCGGCCCGGCTGCTGCGGGCCTTGAGCGTTTACGGCGCGGCCACGGACGATGCCCTGGCCCAGGGCCTGGCCGCCCTGGTGAAGAACGGCTCCGGCAACCCGGACATAGACGAGCCTTTCCTGGACGATGCCTACACTGTCCTGGCCGAGCGAAGCCGGCAGAACCCCCGAGGGGTGCTCCAGGTGCTGCGCGAGGCCCGCCCGCCCCTCGCCCGCTTCCTCCGTCTCCATCCCAAGGAGGCGGGCGCCGTGCTGAGCAGCGACCCCGATGCGGCGCTGGACCTGCTCGCTCAGGCCGACCCCAGCCGCTATCCGCTGGTGCGGCAGCTCTACGAGGTGGTCCACAGCGATCCGGTGGCGGCCTCCCGGCTGCTGACCAGGCTCACCGAGCAGGGCCGGCACGAGACGGCGGAGGAGGTGCTGATCGCCGTCGCCTATGACCAGGCGCGGAGCCAGGCCAACCCGGGGCTGCCCATCTCGGTGGCGCGCGACGGCATCTTCCTGCGGGAGCTGCTGCTCTTCCCCGGCGGGCGCTGGTTGGAGGCCCATCTGCCCACGGCCCTGGAGCGGGCTACGGCCCGCACCGCCACGGGCGAGCTGCCCCCCGATGTGCTGGAGGCGCTGCGGCGGACGGTGAGGGCGGCGGCCAACAGCGGGCTGGAGCCCCGGGAGCGGGACACCATCCTGCGTCTCTTCGGCAACGCCTACCAGGCGCGGGGCCTGCCCTTCTGATTAGTGTCCTGTCCCTTTAGTTCCTTGCAAAAAGCACCCAGGTTTGCCAGCACAGCACGCTAGTGAATACCGATACCTCACCCCCTGCCCCCGCTCCCTTCGGCAGGCTCAGGGCAGGCTGCTATGGCCTGACGCCGACCTTGGCCTTGGGCCCCAGCCCGTATCTGACGCCGGGCAGCGCCGTCTCCAGGTACTTGATCAGCAGCGGCCGGGTGTCGCGGGGGTCAATGAGCTCCTCGATGGCGAAGGCCTCGGCTGACCTGAAGGGCGAGCGCAGGCGGTTGAGGTGCGCCTCCAGCTCGGCGCGGCGCACGGCGGGGTCGGGGGCGTTCTCGATCTCCCGTCGGTAGGCGGCGTCCACGCCTCCCTCGATGGGGATGGAGCCCCACTCCGCCGACGGCCAGCCCAGGCGCAGGTTCAGCCGTGAGGGGTTCCCCGTGGCCGCCCCGCCCATGCCGTAGCACTTGCGGATGATGACCGACATCATGGGCACCGTGGCCTGATAGCCGACGTAGAGGGCGCGCATCCCCCGGCGCAGGGTGCCCTCGCGCTCGGCCTGGGGGCCCACCATCAGCCCGGGGATGTCCACCAGGAAGATGATGGGGATGTGGAAGAAGTCGCACAGCTCGATGAAGTGGCCCTGTTTGTCGGCGGCGGCGGCGTCCAGCGCCCCTCCCATGACCAGGGGGTTATTGGCGATGATGCCCACCACATGGCCGTGCAGGCGGGCCAGGCAGGTGATGACGGAGCGCCCGTAGGTGGCCTTGATCTCGAAGAAGTCCCCCTGGTCCACGATAGCGCGGACGATGCGCTTCATGTCGTAGCCCTTCTTGCGGTCGCGGGGCACGATGGACAGCAGGGACTCCTCCCGGCGGTCGGGCGGGTCCCCCGAGTCCACGTAGGGCGGCGGCTCCCAGACGTTGGCGGGCATGTAGCCCAGGAACTTCCGCATCAGCCGGAAGGCAGCGGGCTCGTCCGGGGCCTCGGCGTCGCCCACGCCACTCTGGTAGCAGTGGACCTGGCTGCCGCCCAGCTCCTCCTTGGTGATGCTGAGACCCAGGGAGCGGCGCACTACGGGCGGGCCCGCGGCGAAGATCTGGCTCGTCTGCTTCACCATCACCGTCCAGTGGGAGAGGAGGGCGCGTCCGGCGGGGCCGCCGGCCACGGAGCCCATGATCCCGCCCACCACCGGCACCATCCCCATCAGCTCGATGGCGGGGGCCCAGTCGGCGGAGCTGGGCAGGTAGGTATGGCCGATGCCCTCCAGGTGCATGACGTTGGCGCCCACGCCGTCAATCAGCAGCACCAGGGGCAGGCGGTACTCCTTGGCCATGTCCTCCACGAAGCCGCTGACGCCGCCCTTGGAGCGCGACATGCGGGGCCCCCCGGAGCCGCCCTTGATGGTGAAGTCCTCGCCGCCCACCACCACCGGCCGGCCGTCCACCTTCCCCAGCCCGCAGATGTAGGCCGCCGGCATGTACTCCTTGATCTTGCCATCTTCGAGAACGGCGTGGCCGGTCAGCGCCCCCACCTCGTGGAAGCTGCCGGGGTCGAGGAGGCCCTCGATCCGCTGCCGGATGGTGAGCTTGCCCGCTTTGTGCTGGCGGGCCACCTGCTCCGGCCCGCCCAGGCGCAGGGCCAGCTCCCGGCGGAGCTGCATCTCCTTGACCTCTTCCAGCCAGCTCATCGTCCCCTCCAGCCCCAAGATGTTCGAACCCCTAATCATAACAAAACTCTCTCCCTCGGGGCTCTCTCTCATTCTGAGGCTGAGCATGTCGAAGGGCGCGCTTCGGGGAGGCAGCCCACAGGTATTGACTGCCCGTGGTTCGACAGGCTCACCACGAACGGAACAAATCCCGTTCGCCCTGAGCCTGTCGAAGGGCGAGCCCTCGAGGGCGGACGCAACCCCTTCCTTTGCAGCTGTCCCTCAAAACTCCCCTGTCAACCCTCTTGACGCCCCCTATATGTTGTGGTAGCTTGGTATTCGTGCCCCATATGTAGGGGCGCGAGGGCGATATCCCGTGAAGTGCCCCTACTGCGGACATCCCGATTCCAAGGTCATTGACTCCCGCGAGGCGGAGGAGTCGGTGCGGCGCCGCCGCGAGTGCCTGGCCTGCGGCTCCCGCTTCACCACCTACGAGCGCATCGAGGCGCAGGCGCTCTTCATCATCAAGAAGGACCAGCGGCGCGAGGAGTTCAGCCGCGAGAAGCTGCTGGCCGGCCTGCACAAGGCGCTGGAGAAGCGCCCCCTGCCCGCGGGCGCCGTCGAGAAGCTGGCCGACGAGGTCGAGGCTGAGCTGCGGGGCCTGGGGCGGGAGGAGGTGCCCAGCCGGGCGGTGGGCGAGCTGGTGATGGAGCGGCTGCGGCGGCTGGACCGCATCGCCTACATCCGCTTCGCCAGCGTCTATCGCGACTTCAAGGACGTGGAGGACCTGGAGCGGGAGGTGGAGGCGCTGAAGCGCGAGGCCGCGAGCGCCCGCCCGCCGCGGGCGCAGCTACCGCTCATCTCCGGCCCCGAGCTGGAGAAGCCGGCCAGCCCGAGGGGAAGAAGACGGAAGACACAGACCAGCCGAGTCGCGGTGCCGTAATCGGCGTGGGTGTTTGAGGTGACGCGCGATGGTCGAACCTAGATCACAGACGGAGATGCAAAGGGAACCAGAACTGGCGTCCCTTTCGACCAGCTTGGCAACTGACTTGTTCTTTGTTGATGACTCTCGTCAGCGGAAGCCTTCACGTCCGGGGATGTCTAACGTGGTTGCGGTGGGGTGTGTCCACGTTCCGAGTGGCGCTGCAAATGCCTTGCGTGCGCAAATCGACGAACTCTGCAAAGATTACAGTTTCCCCGCTGGAGAACCGTTCAAATATTCGCCTGGGCCCGACCTTTGGATGCATGACAACCTTGTTCGTGGCAAGAGAGCCGAGTTCTTTATCGAGCTCTTGCGCCTAGCGAAGGCTAACGGCACGAAGGCTATCGTGGTAGCCGAGGATTCCTCCGGCAGGACGGCCACGCCGGGGGCCAAGACCCCGGAACTGGATGTGGTTAAGCTGCTTTTGGAAAGGATCAACATCCAAGCTCAGAACAAGACCGTCGCTGCTAGTGTCATGTTCTCTCGGGCTGGCGGTGACCGGAAGGCTGAGGATCAATTCGTTGCGGACTGCATAGAAACCATTCAAAGCGGGACCGATTATGTGCGGGACTTTAGTCGAATCGTATCTATGGCATCTCTTTCTCCCAAGAACGACCGGCTCCTTCAGTTGGCCGATGTCGTTACGTCTTGTACTACGGCTATTGTGAGTGGCGAAAAGCAATTTTCGCCTCTAATCTTCCCTTCGGTTCGAGACATTCTGCACAAGGCTACCCGAATCGGCGGCGTTGGGCTCAAGATTCACCCCGATTACAAGTATGCGAACCTGTATCACTGGCTTGTCGAAGACGAATGGTTTCAAAAAGCCGGGTTAGGTGTGAAGTTGCCGCTGCCAGATCGCCCGTATGCGACCTCCCCCGATTCCGCTGAGACCTAGTTGGGGACCAAGCTGAGGAAACTACTAGCCGAGAGCGGGTAGAGAGTGGGGAGGCGGAGCGTGGAGAGGGCATGCCTAGACGTCCTAAACAACGGCGGCAGCCCCTTGATAGGCCAGAGCAGGTGCACCGCGGGTTGAAACCCGCGGCATGAGGGACCGAGAAACAGGGTAACGGAAGTCATGCTGCGGGATTTATCCCGCGGTCCAGGAGCCCCCACGAGCGGGGTTAGAAACGGAACTTGATCATGTCTCCTGACGCTCAGAACAGAGCTGACGGCAACGGACACGGCCCTTCGATCCCGACAAGTCGGGACTTAGGGCAGGCAGGCTCAGGCCCTTCGACAAGCTCAGGGCGAACGGATTACTCC
>JACQGV010000079.1 GCA_016199375.1 Chloroflexota bacterium
CATTGTAGACAGCCTCGCCCCTGCTTCCGCTCGTGGTGAGCCTGGGGCTGCTCCCGCTCGTGGTGAGCCTGTCGAACCACGAGCGGAAGCAGCCTCAGGCTCACCACGAGCGGAGGCAGCCCCCGGCTCACCACGAACGGTAGCAGCCCCAGGCTCACCACGAACGGAAGCAGCCTCAGGCTCACCACGAGCGGAAGCAGGGGCGAGGCTGTCTACAAGGCTTGCCACCACGACGCCGTCGCCCAGCTTCAGGGCCGTCTCCACGGAGTCGCTGAGGCGGCCCCGCCCCTCGGCGGGGTCGGCGCTGGCCTCCAGGCGGTCAACGACGGCGTCAATGTCGTGCCACTTCTGCTTGTCCAGCCTGATCTCCTCGGACAGGTCGCGCACCTGGCCGTTCACCCGGACGCGCACGAACCCCTTCTTGCGCAGCTCGTCGAAGATACCCAGGTGCTCGCCCTTCTTGTGGCGGGTCATGGGCGCCAGCACCATGAAGCGCGTCCCTGGCGGCAGCTTCAGCAGGCTGTCCACTATCTGCTGCACGGTCTGGGCCGCCACCTCGCGGCCACAGCTGGAGCAATGGGGGTGGCCCGTGCGGGCGAAGAGGAGGCGCAGGTAGTCGTAGATCTCGGTGACGGTGCCCACCGTGGAGCGGGGATTGCGGGATACGCCCTTCTGGTCTATGGAGATCGCCGGCGAGAGGCCCTCGATGTAGTCCACGTCAGGCTTCTCCATCAGGCCCAGGAACTGGCGGGCGTAGGCGGACAGCGACTCCACGTAGCGGCGCTGGCCCTCGGCATAGATGGTGTCGAAGGCCAGGCTGGACTTGCCGCAGCCGGAGATGCCGGTGATCACCACCAGCTTGTCCCGCGGGATCACCACCTCGATGTTCTTGAGGTTATGCTCGCGGGCACCGCGGACGATGATGGAGTCCAGAGGCACGGATGACGCTCCCTGGCCCGGCGTGAGGGCCATTGTTGTCAACCCTCGATTCTAACACCTGTGGCCGAGGCGTGACAGGCCCTTACACCCAGACGGGCCGGGGCCTGGCAGGGCCCAACAAAAAGGGGGCCTGGTCTGGCGGGGCGGGTCTGGATAGGGCCGGCGAGAGAACCAAAACGTCGCGGAGAGCGAACATATTGACGGATGGCTGGTATGGGTGTATAACCAGCTATCTTCAGTTGCTGCGCGGAGGTCTGAGATGACCCGAATCCGGTCTTTGTCCGCTGCAATAGCAGCTGTTGCCCTCGTCGCGGTGGCCTGCGGGGGCGCGGCCGCGCCTACAGCCACGCCCACAGCGCGGCCGGCGGCGCCTGCGGCCACCGCGGCGCCCGCGGGGGCAGCCGCGGCCACCCCCACGCGGCCCGTGGCCCCGGCGGTCAGCACGCCCACTCCCACCCGCGCGGCGGCGGCGACTCAGCCGCCCTCGTCCGCGGGTCCCATCGGCAAGATGACCATGGCCTCGGTGGCCGACATAACTAATCTGGACGTCCACGTGGCCTCGGCCGGGGGGCTCACATACTTTTATCAGACAACCGACGTCAATGCCGTCCTGGTTACCCCACTGCGCACTGGAGGCGGCGCTGAGCCCTATCTAGCCGAGTCCTGGTCCTGGGACGAGAAGGGGCTAAAAATCCGCTACGTTATCCGCAAAGGGGCGGGCTTCCACAACGGCAAGCCTGTCACAGCCCAGGATGTGGTTTGTACAGCCGACAAAATCAGGGCCCCCTACTCTGCGCGGGGCCACAACTCAGGGGACGCGCGCTGGGTAAAGACTGCGGCAGCTCTGGATAGTCGGACCGTGGTCTTCTCGATGCCTGAGGTCTATGCCCTGGGCTGGACCGCCCTCGGGCTTATCGCGGTTCAGCCCTGCCATGAGCCCTATGAGACCATGCAGCGGAGCCCTGTCGGCGCCGGCCCCTATAAGGTGGTGGAGTGGCGCCCCTTCGAGTCCTTGACCATGGAGGCCAGTCCCTACTGGTGGGATGCCAACAAGGTCCAGGTCAAGACTATCGTCCGCCTGGTGGTGCCGGAGCCCGAGAGCCGCCTGGCGATGCTCAAGTCGGGCCAGATCGACTTCATGGACGAGGTGCAGCCCCGCCAGGCCGAGGAGCTGTTCAAGGACAAGCGTTTCCGGGTGAAGTCAGTGGACGGGGGGACGGCGGCTGTCCTTCACTTCTCGACCGACACAAAGACGATCCCAGGGACGGACCTCCCTAACCCCTTCCTGGATGTGCGGGTGCGCCGGGCCTTCATCATGGCCGTGGACCGCAAGGCCATCTTCGAGGGTGTGGCCTTGGGCAAATATGGTGTGTACGTGCCGGGGCCCTGGACACGCACGGGAGCCGGAGGCTCCATGGAGGACAAGATCACTCCCTACCCCTACGATCCCAAGGCGGCGCGGAAGCTGCTTGACGAGGCCAAGTTTCCCTTTGAACGGGAATGGCCCTTCTGGGTGTATCGGACCACGGCGGGCTTCGCGGAGTCGGCCGAGGTGGCGGTGGCCAACTGGAACGCCATTGGGATCAAGGCCCGCATGCGGATCACGGAGGTAGGGACCCTGATGTCCTACTGGCAGGAGAAGCCCTCCCGCACTTATCCGCTGCAATTCATCCGTGCTGGGACAGGCGCTATTGGTGAGCCCAACAGCCAGGTCATTGCCGACTCGCGGACGCCCGAGGGCAGGCTCACCCAGTTCCACGACGACGAGATCCTCGCCCTCAACATCCGGCTGCGCAGCGCCTTTGAACCGGCGGAGCGTGAAGCCATCTTCCGAGAGATATATCTTGTCCAGCATGAGAAGGCGATCCAGATCCCTCTCTTAGGCGGGGTACTGATCTACGCTTTCAACCAGCGGGTGGACTGGGAGCCGGTCGAAGGAACCCAGGTCGCCACCCACCTGTGGCGCAGCAAGTGGCTGCAAGGGGGGCCCTGATAGAGAGGCCAGCACAAGAGGTGAGCTTCAAGGAGGAGTGACGTGCGTCGAATTCGCCCGCTGTCCGTTGCGCTAGTTGTTCTCACCGCGGTAGCCGTGGCCTGCGGGGGCGCGGCGGCGCCCACGGCGACACCCACGGCGCGGCCGGCGGCCCCAGCGCCGGCGGCCACACAAGCGCCCGCCGTGGGCGCTACCCCCACGCGCCCGGCGGCTGCCGCCATCAGCACGCCCACCCCGACGCGGGCGGCCGTGGCCACGCAGGCGCCCGCCCCATCGGGGCCGGTCGGCAAGATGGTCATGGCTGCCACTGCCGACATTACCAATGCGGATCCCCACGTGGCCACGGGTGGAGGGTTACAGGCCTTCTACTCGTCCGATGTCTTTGCCCCCCTGCTCAGCCAACTCAAGCCCGGCCCCTCCCAGCCTTGGCTGGCGGAGTCCTGGTCCTGGGACGAGAAGGGTCTCAAGGTCCGCTTCGTCATCCGCAAGGGGGCCAAGTTCCACGATGGCAAGCCGGTGACGGCGGACGACATCAAGTTCAGCGTCGAGAAGGCCAAGTCACCCTACGCCGCCCGCGGCATCAACTCGTCGCAGTCTCCCTGGATGAAGGACCTGCAAGTGGTTGACGACCGCACCGTCGTCTTCACCGCGCGGGAGATCAACGCCCTGGCCTACGGCCTCTTCGGCGGCCTCATCAC
>JACQGV010000078.1 GCA_016199375.1 Chloroflexota bacterium
GACTTGTTCAACGAATCTCAGGGACGGGACACTAGGTTCTGGGCGTGGGGGTCTCCAGCGGCGGCAGGGTGGGGGTAGGAGTCGGCGGGATGGGCACTTGCGCGGCCAGCCGGCTGACCACGCCGCCCCAGCTCTCGTCGATCAGATAAACGGTGGTGAAGCCCTTGTTCTGGGCGTAGTAGGAGCCCTGGTCCGGGGTCTTGGCACCCAGGCGCACCTCGAACCGATCCCCCGTCTCGAAGCCCATGATCACCACCAAGGGAGGGTTGTCGAGCCGGTAGGCCTGAAGGTCGGCGGCGCTGGCAGAATCGGTGATGACCCGCTTGGAGCGGGGCCCACTCAGCAGGAAGGGGATGCCGCCCCAACGCTGGGGGTCAACCGCCATGCCGGTCAGGCTGCCGATGTGCCAGCGGCCCTCCTTGTCCTTCGAGAAGCTCTCGCGCTTGCCCTCCAACTGCACCTCGATGTAGTTCATCGCCTGCTCGTCCACGGTATAGATGATGGGTGGCTGGGGCGTTGCTGGGGGCGCCGTTTTGGGCCGCAGGAAGAGTAGCCCCAAGACAACCCCCAGAGCCACGACCAGGACGATGGTGAGGCGGAAGTTCATAGCGGCGTCAGCGCCGGCGCCACCAGTTGAGGGCGCCCAGGGCCAGGACCAGGGCGGGCAGGAGCAGCGGGCTGGACCACTGGATCCAGCTGGCGGCCTCGGGGCTCAGGATCAGGCGGCGCAGCCCGCCGGGCTTTTGGGGCACGTCTATGAGGTGCTCCTGCTCCGCCAGCCAGTTCACGGCGTTCAGGAAGAGCTGGGGGTTGTTGAGCCCGCGGTTAGCGTTGGCGGCGAAGTCGGTACCACCTACCACGACGATCTGCGTGGGCTTGTCCTGGTTAGTTGCCGCGCCCCGTCCTGCTCCTTCCGGAGGTCCAAAGACAATACCAGCCATCGCTACCGCAAAAGGCCCGCGTGCGTCCTTCCCGGCTTCGAACTTCGGTGGGGTCTGGCTCGGGTCTTTTTCCAGCCAGCTATTCGGCGTGGTGACGAGCAGAGGGCAGAGCTGGAAAAGGGAGCCGTTTACGTCGGCGAGACTGCCCTGCTGGCAGGCGGCTAGGGCGGCGGCCAGCTTCTCGGAGGCGGGCAACAGGGCAACCGCTCTGGGAAGGAAGACGGTGTCGAGCCTGGCAACCACCGGGTGGCCGCTCGGCAGGGGCACCACATCGGTGATATTGGGGTTAACGAAGCGGCTGGGGTCCGCAATGGTCCCCTTCTCCACGGCGATGCTCCAGGTTTTCAGGAGCGCAAGCAGCTCCTCGGGCGTCTCCTGGTCCACCAGGACCAGCGCCCTGCCGGGGCGGCGCAGGTAGGCATCGAGGACCTGGATCTCGGCCGGCAGGAAGGGGCTCTTGGGCCCGGCGATGACCAGGACGCTGGCATCCGGGGGCACCTCTTTCGCCGTGGCTAGGGCGAGGGTCTGGACCTGGTAATTGTCACCCTCCACGCCGCGCCGGATGAGGCCGTAGCCCGGCGAGAGGTCCCCGGCGTCGGTGATGTCACGCTCTCCGTGGCCGGTGGTGAAGTAGACACGCTTGAGCTTGGCACCGGTAGCGACCAGGATGGCGCCCGTCAAGTCCTGCTCCACGAACTGGGGGAGACCTGCCTCACTCACGCGGCCGAAGACGGGTTGGACGCGCTCGGGGGTCTCGAAGACCAGCACGGGCGGGCTCTGGTTGAGGGCATAGCGCGCCAGCTCCTGGGGACGCACCTGGTAGTCAACGGACCGGTACTTGATGTGAGGCGTGACGCGCTGGTAGGCGGCGAGGAGGTCCTCGGCCGGTCCTTTTAGGGCGGCGTCCAGGGCATTGGTGTCGGGTGCGAAGAACCCGGTGACCTGGATGTCACTCTTGAGCGCCGCCAGGGTCGTCACGGTGCCCCGGGCCAGGGTGAACTGGCGCCCGGTGGTGATATCGAAGCGCCGGTTGTACTGGCCCGCCAGGAAATTGGCGATTATCGCCAGCCCCAGGAAGGCGCTGACCATTATGATGGTGTTCAGCCCGTAGCGCCCGCGGCGGCCGACGAGGGCCTCCTTCACCGCGTCGAAGCTGATAGCGGTGGCGGCCAGGAGCAGGGCGGCGCCGATGCCCAGCACGATGAAGGCGTACAGGGAGAGGTCTGCGAAGACCAGCTGGATTACGCCGGCCACGATGAGGGCCGCTACCCCGCCCAGGGCCAGGACCGGGCTGAGCCCGCGCGCGAACTCCAGGAGCGACCCCGCGCCGGCAGGCTCCGGCGGGGCCGGGGGCTTGGCTGTGGGCTCCTCAGGAGGCATGACTAGCTCCTAGCGCCATCTGCGGGTCTCCAGGGAGCGCACCGTCAGGAACAGTCCCGCTGCGGCCAGGACTACGTAGTAGACGATGTCCCGTGTGTCTATCACCCCGCGCGAGAGGTCCGCCAGGTGGGTGCGGATGCTGGCGTACTGGAAGATGGCCACCAGCCGCTGCACGAAGACCGGCGGGTTGGCCCCTGGCAGCCCGCCCACGGCGTCTATAAAGAGGAGCACCAGGATGATCCCTGCCCCCACCACGAAGGCGATGATCTGGTTGCTGGTGAGGGACGAGGCGAAGAGCCCCACGGTGAGCAAGGCGCCTCCCATCAGGATGAGGCCCAGATAGCCGCTCAGGATAGGGCCGCTGTCGGGGCTGCCGAACCAGTACAGCAGGGCGGGGAAGTAGGCAGTGGGCAGCAGCATCGCCAGCAGCACGCCCAGGCTCGCCAGATACTTTCCCAGCACTACCTCGGTATCCCTCACCGGGGCTGTCAGCAGCATCTCCATGGTCCCCAGCTTCTGCTCCTCGGCGAAGAGGCGCATTGTCAGGGCCGGTATGATGAACCAGAGGATGAACTGGCTCACCGACACCAGGTCCCGGATGCTGGCGTCGGCCGCGGGCCGGGTGACGCTCAGGGCGAAGAAGAAGCCGGTGATGACCAGGAACACCGCCGTGACCACATAGAAGATGGGAGAAGCGAAGTAGGAGCGGAACTCCTTGCCCGCGATGAGCATCGTATTGCGCACGCCTTAGAGCTCCTCCCGGGTGGTGAGCTTCAGGAAGATCTCCTCCAGGCTCAGCCCCTGCGCTTCCAGGGCCAGCAGCCCCCAGCCACGATTGACCACCAGGCGCGCCAGCTCCTCCCGCAGGTCCTTGCCGGGCCGGAACTCCACCGTGTAGCGCTGGCGGCCCCCCAGGTTTTCGCCGTGGACCGCCTTCACGCCCTCTACCTTGGAGATGGTCTGGACTATCTCCCGGTCGGGGCCGCGCACGTCCATGACGATCCGGCTGGCCCCGCCCAGGCGGTTGGAGAGGTTCTCGGGCCGGTCCATAGCCACGACGCGGCCCTCGTTGATGATGATGACCCGCCCGCACACCATGCTCACCTCGGGGAGGATGTGGGTGCTGAGGATGACGGTGTGCTCGCCGCCCAGGCTCTTGATCAGGCCGCGGGTCTCCACCACCTGCCTGGGGTCAATGCCGATGGTGGGCTCGTCCAGGATCAGGACGTCGGGCTCGTGGATGATGGCCTGGGCGATACCCACCCGCTGCCGGAAGCCCTTGGAGAGCTTGCCGATGGTGGTGTCCCGGTAGTCGCCCAGGCGGCAGATGTCAATGACCTGCCCGCTGCGCTTCTCGACCTTGCCGTTGGCCAGTCCATGCAGCTTGCCTACGAAGCGCAGGTACTCCCGCACCGTCATATCCGTGTACAGAGGGACTGTCTCGGGGAGATAGCCCAGGTGCTGGCGGGCCTCCAGGGACTGGGTGAGGATGTCGTAGCCGGCCACTTTGGCATCCCCCGAGGTGGCCGGTATGTAGCCGGTGAGGATGCGCATGGTAGTGGTCTTGCCGGCGCCATTGGGTCCCAGGAAGCCCAGGACCTCACCCTTCTCGGCCTTGAAGGTGACGTCCTCAATGGCGATGAAGTCGCCATAGTGCTTAGTGAGCCCCTTGGCTTCAATCATGGTGTCCTCTGCGCTGGAAGGCCCCGCTATCTGGGCAACAGCGCCACATTATAGCATGGGCCGTCGCGCGGGGCCGTGGCTGGCAGGGCTCCCGTCGTGGCCGCGGGGCGCGCCGGCCTGCGACAAGGCACCGATTTCGTGGTAGTATACGCGGGCGCCTCCGGCCTGGTTTGGCCCCGGAGGCGATCTTTTGTCAGCGGAGGGCTCGTGAGCGGCCTGTCCCTTGAGTTCAGCAAGCGCTCGGGTGAGGTCATCCGCCTGGACCTGCGGCGCGTCCTCGCCGCCCGGCGCACGGCCTACCAGCAGCTGGAGATTGTGGATACCGCCAGCTTCGGCAGGGCGCTTTTCCTGGACGGCAAGGTCCAGTCCGCGGAGCTGGACGAGTTCGTCTACCACGAGGCCCTGGTGCAGCCGGCGATGGCGCTCCATCCTCGCCCCGAGCGGGTGCTGGTGATCGGGGGAGGGGAGGGGGCGACCTTGCGGGAGGCGCTGCGCCACCCCACGGTGAAGCGGGCGGTGATGGTGGACATAGATGCCGAGGCCGTGGCCGCCTGCCGGGAGTACCTGCCCGCCTGGCACCAGGGCGCCTTCGCCGATCCGCGGGTGGAGCTCCTTCACCGGGACGCCCGGGGATACCTGGAGGAGACGTCGGAGCTGTTCGATGTCATCATCGTGGATGTGACGGACCCCCTGGCCGGGGGGCCGGCCTACCGTCTGTTCACCCAGGAGTTCTATCGCCTCGCGCGGGGACACCTGGGCGCCGCCGGGGCTATAGCGGTGCAGGCGGAGAGCGCTGACCTGGGAGTCCTGGAGCCCCATCTGGCC
>JACQGV010000080.1 GCA_016199375.1 Chloroflexota bacterium
GGATAGGTCTAGCGGTGACCTACGTGGAGGTCAAGGACATCAAGCTCAAGTAGCGCCCGGGGCTAACGGCGGCGGAGGGCCTCGCCCTCCGCCGCCGTTCATTTTGGACGGGGAGGCCCCGGCCCTGCTGTCCCACGATTAATTGAACCTGTTGGCCTGCCGCAAAAGCGCTGGCAGATAGAGAGAGGGCTATCCCTGATTCTCGGCCTCGGCTGTGGAGGCCTCAGGCCAGGACCACCTTCTCCTCTCGCAGGGCGGCGATCTCCCGCGCCGACAGGCCCAGCAGCCGGCGCAGCACGTAGTCGTTGTCGCGGCCCAGGAGCGGGGCGCCGCGCCGCACCCGGCCAGGGGTGGCGCTCATCTTCCAGGCGGGCCCCTGCATGAGCTTGCCCGCGACCTCGGGCGACTCGTCGCGCACGAAGAAGCGCCGCGCCCGCAGGTGGGGGTCGGCCAGGATCGAGGCGCCGCTGTGGCTGGGGGCCGCCGCGACCCCGTGCTGTTGCAGGAGCGTCGCTGCCTCCTCGGCGGTGCGCGGGCGCGTCCACTCCTCCAGCCGGGCATCCAGCTCTACGCTAGCCAACCAGCGGCCGTGGCTGTCCTCGAACCTGGAATCGCGCGCCCACTCGGGGTCGCCCAGGGCGCGGCAGAGGGCCAGCCACTCCCCGTCGGAGGCGGCGGCGATGGTGACCCAGGTGTTCTCCTCCTTGCAGGGGTAGCAGCCGTGGGGGGCCAGGTCATCGTCCCGGTTGCCACGCCGCCCCATCACCCGGCCGTTGAGAGCGTAGTCGAGCAGCGGCTCCGGCACCAGGGAGGCGAGTGCCTCATGCTGGGAGACATCTATGTACTGCCCCTGCCCCGTGACCGTTCTGTGCTGGAGGGCAGCCAGGGCAGCCAGCGCCCCGGTCAGGCCGCCGATAGGATCGCCGTAGGGGATCGTGACCTGCGCGGGGTTGCCGCCGGGGAAGCCCGAGATGTGGGCGAGGCCCGCGGCCATGGCCAGGTGGTTGCCGTAGGCGACGTAGCTGCTGTGGGGCCCGCTGCCTCCGAACCCGGACATGGAGACCAGGATTATGTCGGGCCTGACCCGGCGCAGCTCTTCGTATCCCAGCCCCAGCCGCTCCAGGACGCCGGGGGCGAAGTTCTCGATGGCCACGTCGCTGATGGCTACCAGGCGCTTGGCCAGGGCCAGCCCCTCGGGGCGCTTCAAGTCCAGGGTGCAGGAGAGCTTGTTGCGCTGGTTGGTGCTCCACCAGCCGCTCCCATTGGGAATGCTGACGGCCCCCCCTTTGAAGGGCGGCTGCGAGCGCATGTTGCTGGTGCGGGGCCAGGCCTCGACGTTGATTACCTCGGCGCCGAAATCGGCGAGCATGGTGGTGGCGTAGGGGCCCGCCCAGGCCCAGGTGAAGTCGGCCACCCGCAGGCCGGAGAGGGCCATCCCCCGCGCGGGCCGCAAGGGTGGCTGCCGGGGCCGGAGCGCGCGCCTCGCCATCAGACCACACCGGCCTCGCGCAGGCCCGTCAGCTCCCGGCGCGTCAGCTCCAGGAGCCCCTCGTAGACCTCCTCGTTGTGCTGGCCGAGGAGAGGCGCCGGCCGGCGCAGGCTCCAGCCGGGCCCGTTGGAGCGCAGGCCGGTGCTAGGGTAGGAGAGCGGCCCGGCCACCGGATGGTCGGCCTGGACAAAGAAGCCGCGGGCCTGCAAGTGCTCGTCGGCGAAGAGGTCGGCGGAGGTGAAGGGGGCGGCTATGGGCACCCGGCGGGCCTGGGCCTCCCGGATGACATCGGCCTTGCGGCGCGCACTCAGCCAGGCGCCGATCTCCTGGGTCAGGAACTCGGCGTTGTCCAGCCGCGCCTGGCGGTCCTGCCACCAGCCGCCCTGGGCCCACGCGGGCATGCCCATGAGCTCGAAGAAGTGCTGGAACTGGTGCTCCTCCACCAGCCCGAAGAGCACCTGGCCGTCCTGGCAGGAGAGCAGGCCGCCCGGATAGCGGGCCTCGGTGCCACGCCCCACCACCCGCCCATCGAGCTGGGGGAAGGCCAGGGGCGCCATCGGCATGAAGGCCAGCGCCTCCAGCCCGGAGACGTCCAGGGCCTGGCCGCGGCCGGTTAGGTTGCGATAGTAGAGTGCCGTCAAGGCGGCGACGGCGCCCGTGAGGCCCAGGGCATAGTCGGCCTGGGGGTTGCCGCAGCGCACCGGCGGGCCCGGCGGCTGCCCGGGGTGCTGCTCGCGGGTGATGTAGCCGAGGCCGCTGGCGTGCCAGACGTTCAGGTCGTAGCCGGGCACGTCGGCGTAGGGGCCGCTCAGCCCCCACGGGGTCAGGTAGGCCGCGATGAGGGCGGGATGTTCCTTGCGGGCCCGGGCGGGGTCCAAGGCCAGGCGCCGGGCCGGGCGGCGGGTCAGGTCGGTGATGAAGAGGTCCGCCCGCTCCATGAGCCTCCCTAATAGCTCGCGGCCGCTGGGCAGCCCAGGGTCCAGAGTGATGCCGCGCTTGTTGGTGTTGAGGTACAGGAAGAGGCCGCTCTTCTCCTGGTGCGGCAGGTCCTGAGGGAAGGGGCCCCGCCGCCGCGCCGGGTCGCCCTGGGGAGGCTCCACCTTTATCACGTCGGCCCCCAGGTCGGCCAGCAGCTTGGCGCAGAAGGGCGCCGCCACCAGGCCGGCGAGCTCCACCACCGCCACGCCCGCGAGCGGACCGGATGGCGTGCGGCTGGCCCCAGCGGGTCTCTCGATCACGCAGGTCTCCCAAGGCTATGGGTAGGCTGGCATAAACCGTGCCGGGCTTGGCTAGCGCATGAAGCGCTGCTCCCTGATCAGCCGTTTCTGCTCCGACCAATCGGGGTAGGCGCCCATCCCCAGCTCCAGGCCCTGGATGATCACCCGCCGGGTGTCGCGGGGGTCAATGACATCGTCCACGATCATCATGCCGCCCGCCGCCCAGGCGCTGGTGCCGACGCGGAACTCCTGCACCTTGCGCTCGACGAAGGCGTCGCGCTCGGCCTCCGGCGTCGCCTCCCACTCGCGCCGGAAGACCAGCTTGACCGCCGGCTCGGCGCCCATGAAGCTGATCTCCGCGGAGGGCCAGGCCACCACCAGGTCGGTCATGGCGCCCATGGCGTTCATGGCGTAGGTGCCCAGGCCGTAAGACTTGCGGATGTAGACCGTGATCTTGGGCACCGTGGCGTTGGCGTGGGCCACCATCATGTCCATCGCCCTGGTGATCATGCGCTCGCGCTCCACCTTGGTCCCCACCAGCATGCCGGGGATGTCGTGGAAGAACACCAGGGGCAGGTTGAAGGTGCCGCAGAGCTCGATGAAGAGCCTGACTTTGTCGCAGCCGTCGGCGTCCACAGCCCCGGCCTGGTAGAGGGGATTGCTGGCGATGATGCCCGTCGGCTGGCCGTTGAAGCGTCCCAGCAGCGTATGGACGCACTTGCCGAAGTCCGGCCGCACCGGGAAGACGATGCCGTCATCCACCACCCGGCGCACCAGGGACACCATGTCGTAGGCGCGGTTGATCTGGTCGGGCACGATGGTCAGCAGCGACTCCTCGCGCCGGTCCGGGGGGTCCTTGGTGGGCTTGACCGGCGGCGGGAGGGCGGCGTTGGAGGGCAGGAACCCCAGCAGATCGCGGATGATCTTGAAGCAGTCCTCCTCGTTCTCGGCGATGCGGCTGGCCTGGCCGTTCTTGGCGTGCACCTCCCAGCCGCCCAGTTCCTCGTCGGTGATGCTCTCGCCGATGCCGGCCCGGATGACCGGCGGGCCGGAGATGCCGACGGCGGCGCCCTTGGTGACGATGATGAAGTCGGAGAGGCCGGAGCGGAAGGCGGGGTCGCCGTAGCACTCGCCCAGGATGGCGGTGATGATGGGCATGAGGCGCGGCTCGCGCTTGATGTTGCCCATGTAGCCTGCCCCGACGCCGGCGTTGCGCACCCCCAGCAGGGTGTGCACCCGCCCGCCGCCGCCGTCGCCCAGGGTGATCAGGGGCCAGCCGCGCATCTCGCAGCGGGTCACCACCCGGCCCTGCTTCATGCCGCCGGTGTGGCCGCCGGTGCCGCTCATGACGGTCTTGTCGTGGGCTACTACGCCCACGGTGCGGCCCTCGATCTTGCCGTAGCCGGCCACCATGCCATCGCCGGCGGACTTCTCGGCGATGGCATGGTCGTCGGAGTGGCCCAGCAGGCCGATCTCCAGGAAGGTGCCAGGGTCGAGCAGCTTCTCGACGCGCTCGCGGGCGGTGAGGCGGCCCTTGGCATGCTGGCGGGCGACCTTCTCCGGCCCGCCGCCCAGCTTGAACCGCTCCTTGCGCTCCTGCAGCTTGACCGCGTCCTGCTTGTTGCCCATCAAATGCCTCCGCACATTCTCTACCCGGTCATCCCGAGTCCTTCCGCTGAAGGACAAAGAATCCGGACCCGTCGGTGCCTCAGTGTGACAGCGGGCCTGCCAGATTGTGACCCAGCATAGTTTACAGAGGGCAACAAGGCCCGCCAACCAGGTCGGCTGCAAGCATAACCAGGTGTCTGGTCAGACACTGGGCCGGGGGGTTTCTTGAGCGCTAACCCTCCCTTGCGGTTGCCAGCAGGCGCCGAGCGCGGTCGTAGTCCTCCCTGGTGTTAAGGTTCACCAGCACCAGGGGGGTGCCGAGCTTCACCTGCTGTATGTCCCTTTTATGGCGCTGCACGACCTCCCGCAGCCCCTGGCTCTCTTCGGTAATCGCCAGCAGGTCGGGGCCGAGAGCAGCGGCGAAGAGGGGAGGATGGCCCCGCCGCCCGCCGTGGGAAGGGAGCGTGAGGCGGGCGCCCTCGTCCCGGTGGGCCCGGAGCAGCCGCTCCAGGACCCACGCGGGGCGCGGCTGGTCCACGCCCAGGATAAGGACAAACGACCACCCAGGCCGCAACGCCTTCAGGCCAGCAACCACCGAGGTGCTCTTGCCCCGCCGGTAGCGGCGGTTGAAGATGGCGCGCAGGCGGGGCTCCCGGCGCGGGAGCAAGGGCCGGAGCTCCTGGGCCCGGTGGCCCAGCACCACGACCACCTCGGCCAGCGATGTCCGCAGCAGTTGCCCCACCTGGTACTCAAGGAGCGTGCTGCCTTTCCAGGGCAGGAGGGCTTTCAGTTCCCCCATGCGGGTGGACTCGCCGGCGGCCAGGAGCACAGCCGCCCCGGACAGGGGGAGACCGGCCGCCCGCCGTGGCAGCAGCGCCGGCGTCACCTGCTTCGGCTCCGGGGAAGCAAACCGCCTGCGCTGCGGGCGCAGGCGGTACGCCGGGGAGCGTCCCCGCGTTTTAGCCAAGAGAGGGGCTTTTCACTTTCTGGCCCGCCTTCTCCAAAGCCTTTTGCAGCAGCTTGCCAGGGAGCTTAAGGGGACGGCCGCTGCCCCCCAGCCGCACCATCTCCACCTCGGCCATGATGCTGAGGGCGATCTCCTCCGGGGTGCGGGCTCCCACGTCCAGCCCCACCGGGGCGTGGACCTGCTCCAGCCGTTCGAAGGGCACCCCTTCCTGCAGCAGATGCTCGTAGATTAGCAGCGTCTTGCGCTGGCTGCCCACCAGCCCCACGAAACCGGCGGGGGAGCGGGCGGCCTCCAGCAGGGCCACGTCGTCCAGCTTATGCCCTCGGGTCGCCACCACGATGGCGGTGTTGGGGGTGATGCGCATACTCTTGATGGCATCCACCAGATGCGTCACATAGATCTCGTCGGCCTGGGGGAAGCGCTCGCGGTTGGCGTACTCGGAGCGGTCATCGGCGATGACGACCTGGAAGCCCAGGCTCTTGGCCAGGGGGGCGAGGGCCTTGGCGATGTGGCCGGCCCCGGCCACCACCAGCTGGGGCGGCGAGGTGAAGCTCTCTACGAAGAGCTCCTCACCCGCCTCCGCCTTCACCAGGGCACAGCGCCCGTAGGCCATCAGCTCGCGGGCGTGTTTGGCCGCCAGCCGGTCCAGCCCCTCGTCGCCCAGGGAGCCCAGCCGCGTACCGTCCTCCCGGACCAGCAGAGAGGCCCCCAGGGCCCCGCCCGCTATCCGGGAGGCGATGGCCACCGCCGGGCCTCCATCCAGAGCGGACAGGACCTCGCCCGCATGCTCCAGCAAGGGCCGCCCTTGCAGGACGGGGTCTATCAGGATGTCCATGGTGCCGCCGCATACCATCCCCGACTCGGCGGCCAGCTCGTCGCTGAGGACAAACCGGCGCACCGCCGGCTGCCCCCCCTGCTCCAGGACCTGCTTGGACTCCTGCCACACCTCCGCCTCCACGCAGCCGCCGCCCAGGGTTCCGACGATGGTGCCGTCGGGGCGCACCAGGAGCTTGGCCCCCGGTTTCTGGGGGGTGGAGCCCTGGGTGCGCACCAGGGTGGCCAGGACGAAGGGTTCGCGGGCCGAGTGCAGCCGCCGGGCCTCGCTGAAGATGTCTTTCATGGCGATCTTTTCCTTGGCGTCATTATACCGGAGCGCTGCCCGCTACTCCATGCGGTCCAGCCGCCCGGTGCGCTGCGCCCAGATGGCGAAGGCCGCGAACCCCAGGACGAAGACGGCTACCCCCACCCACCATCTTTGGGAAAGGGCGTAGACAAGGAGGGCGGCGGCGGGCAGGGCCAGCCAGAAGATGGTGACCGGCCAGTCGCGCTTCGTCGGCCTGGACGCCTTCTTGTCGTTCACGCCAGCTCCCCCATCTGCGAGAGCTCCGCAGCCCGCGCTGGGCGCGTATGGAGTCAGCGCCGGGCGGCGACAGCCGCCACCGGCGCCGGCTTCACCTCCGGGCCCTGCAGCGCCATGAAAATAGCCTCGGGCGTCATGGGCAGCGCCTTCAAACGCACCCCCACAGCCCGGTAGATCGCGTTGGCAATGGCGGCGGTGGGCGGGACGATGGGCACCTCACCCACGCCGCGCACCCCGTAGGGACCTGCCGCTGCCGGCACCTGCACCAGCTCGATGGCGATGAACGGCAGGTCCAGAGCGGTGGGCATCCGGTAGTCCAGGAGGCTGGGGTTCCGCAGCACACCTCGGTGCCAGGAATACCCCTCCGTCAGCGCCCAGCCTACGCCCTGGGCGACAGCCCCCTGGATCTGCCCCTCTACCTGGGTCGGGTTCACCGCCCGGCCCACATCCTGGAAGGCAGTGTATTTCAGGATGGACACCTTGCCGGTGCTGCGGTCCACCTCCACCTCCACCACGTGGGCGGCGTAGGCGGGGGCCTGGGGCAGCCCGGCTGCGGTGCCTCGTCCCATCACTGGCCCTCCCCGCCGCAGGCTCGTCCGGGCCAGCTCCAGATAGGTGATACCTTTCTTCTTGGCCCCGGTGACAGCGAAGGCGCCATCCCTGAACTCCACCTGGTCGGCGGGCACCTCTAGCCGTTCCGCCGCCCGCGCCTTGAGCTGGCCCAGGACATCCTGGCAGGCCTGGCGGACCGCTGCCCCGGTGACGTAGGTGGTGCGGCTCCCCGCCGAGACGTCGTTGTAGCCGACGGTGTCGGTGTCCGCCACCCTCACCTGGACCCGGTCTGGCTCCAGCCGCAGCTCCTCCGCCACTATCTGGGCCATGGCCGTGCGCGTGCCTGTCAGGTCCACCGAGCCCAGGTTCAGCACCACGCTGCCGTCGGCGTTCAGCAGGAGGTGGCAGCTCGAGGTCAGGGCAGCGCCCAGCCAGCAGCCCAGGGCCAGGCCGCGGCCCCGCGCTCGCCCCGGCTCCTCCGGCAACGGGCGCGTCCAGCAAGGGTGCTTGGCCACCCGCTCCAGGAGCTGCTTCAGCCCCACCCGGGGCAACGTCTGGTCGTTCGCCAGGGGGTCGCCCTCGCCCGTGGCGTTGCGGCGCCGGAGCTCCAGGGGGTCCAGACCCAGCTTCTCCGCTAACTGGTCCATGATGCTCTCGAAAGCGAAGGCGGCCTGGGGGGCTCCAGGCGCCCGGTACGCCTGGACCCGTGGCTTGTTGGTCACCACGTCGTAGCCTTCGAGCCGGAGGTTGGGCACCCGGTATGAGCCCGAGCCGGCAACGCATCCAGCCGCCACGGGAGCGCCGGGGAAGGCGCCGGCGTCGTACACCAGTCGCCCCACGATGGCGGTCAAGGTGCCGTCCTTCTTGGCGCCCGCCTTCAACGTGATGAAGCTCGGACAGCCGGGCCCGGTGGCCCGCAGCACCTCGTCTCGGGTCAGGACCAGCTTCACCGGCCGGCCCGTCTGGCGGGCGAGGAGCACGCACAAGGGCTCCACCACCACGCTGATCTTCCCGCCGAAGCCGCCCCCGACCTCCAGGGGGACCACCCGGACGCGGCTGTGGCTCAGCCCCAGGATGGCGCACAGTTGTAGCTTGGTGGTGAAGGCGCCCTGGGTGGTTGTCCAGACCGTCACCCGTCCCGCCGCGTCCACGCTGGCCGCCGCCGCCTGGGGCTCCAGGTACCCCTGGTGCACCATGGCGGTCTCGTAGCTCTCTTCCACCACCACGGCGGCCTGGCCGAACCCAGCCTGCACATCCCCCCGCTCGAGCTGAATGTGGGTAGCGACGTTGCTTGCCGCCCGGGCCTTTTCTCCCAGGCTCTGGGTGTAGAGGTCATCATGGACCAGGGGCGCGCCGGGCTTCATCGCCTCCAAGGCGCTCTCCACCACCGGCAGCGGCTCGTAGTCCACGCGGATCAGCTCCAGGGCCTCGGCCGCCGTGTAGGGGTCGGTGGCGGCCACGGCCGCCACCGGCTGCCCGTGGAAACGCACCTTCTTGCTCGCCAGGACCAGCTCCCGCAGCGAGGCCACGTCAATGGGCACTTCACCTGTCTGCAGGGCGCCCTTCGATTCCAGGGGTGGCAAGTGAGCTGCGGTGACCACCGCGCGCACCCCGGGATGATGGAGCGCTGCGGTGAAATCTATGCGCTTGATGCGCGCATGGGCGTAGGGGCTGCGGAGCACCTTGGCCCAGAGCATATCAGGCAGAGCGATGTCGGCCCCGAAGACCGCCTGGCCCGTCACTCGCTCCAGAGCGTCCACCTTCTCTACCCGCTGGCCTATGACCCGGAAGACGCGACCGTCGGCGCGGCTGGGCTCGGCCTTGGCTGCGGCAGGCGCTGGCTTCGGGGCGGGCGGCTGCCTGGCTGGAGCGGTCTTGGCTGCGGCGGGCGCTGGCTTCGGGGCTGGCGGCTGCCTGGCTGGAGCGGTCTTGGCTGCGGCAGGCGCTGGCTTCGGGGCCGGCGGCTGCCTGGCTGGAGCGGCCTTGGCTGCGGCGGGCGCTGGCTTCGGGGCCGGCGGCTGCCTGGCTGGAGCGGCCTTGGCTGCGGCGGGCGCTGGCTTCGGGGCCGGCGGCCGTTGGGCGGGCGCCTTCTTGACAGGAGGAGAGACCTTGGAGCTCCGGGCCGCCGCCTGCTTGGAGGACACCGCCCGCGCGGCCGGCGTTGCGTTGCCCTTCGTGGCTGCGGAGGGCCTCACCTTGGCGCCCTTGGTCGAGGTGGCCATGTCGCCCTCCGCCGGTGCCGAAACTACGAGCCCGCGGCGGCACCCGCAGCCGGCTGGCTGCGGGCCGCCCTCTGGATGGCGCGCACAATCTTGTCATAGCCGGTGCAGCGGCAGAGGTTGCCGGAGATGGCCGCCCTGATCTCCCGCTCCGTCGGCCTCGGATGTTGGTCCAGGAAGGAGCGCGCCAGCATCAACAGCCCCGGGGTGCAGAAGCCGCACTGCAGGCCACCCTCGGCGATGAAGGCCCGCTGGAGGGGGTCAAGACGCCCGTCCCTGGCCAACCCCTCGATAGTGGCTACCTGGGAGCCCTGGGCCTCCACGGCGAGCACCAGGCACGCCAGCACCGGCTTGCCATCCAGGGACACCGTGCACGCGCCGCAGTTCCCATTGCTGCAACCCTCTTTGGTCCCGGCGAGCCCCAGCCCGTCGCGCAGGGCCTCGATGAGGGTGGCGCGGGTATCCACGAAGAGGGCACGCTCCTCGCCGTTGACGGTGAACCTGAGCGGTTGCTTCACGGCCTCACCTCTGCCCCGCCTGGAGTGCGGCCAGACACTGCTCCAGGGCCTGCCGGGTGAGCACCCTCACCAGTCTCCGACGGTACTCGGCGCCGCCGCGAATGTCGGTGATGGGCTGCGCCGCCTGGGCGGCCAGCTCCCCGGCTTCCTCCAGGGCCTGGGCATCCAGGGCCCGCCCCTTCAGCGCGGCCTCGGCCGTTGGGACCCGCAGCGGACGGGGCGCCACCGCCGCCAGGGCGAGGCGGGCCTCCTGGCACTGCCGGCCACCGTCGAGCACGATGAGCGCAGCCACACCCGCCACCGCGATGTCCATCTCGGCGCGCGGCGTGAAGCGCAAATAGCAACTGGCGCTGCGTTTGGCTGGCGGTGGCACCACCACCTCTACCAGGAGCTCGTCCTTGGCCAGGATCGTCTTCCCCGGGCCCTGGAAGAACCGCTCCAGCTCCACCTCGCGCTGGCCGCGGCCTCCGGCGACGAACGCCCGCGCGCTCAGGCAGAGCAGGGGTGGCACCGTATCCGCCGAGGGGGAGGCATTGCAGATGTTGCCGCCTATGCTCGCCCGGTTTTGGATGGCGCGGGAGCCCACGAGGGCGGCGGCCTGGGCCAGGGCGGCATAGTGCCGTCTCACCTGAGGATGGGCGGCTACAGCGCTACAGGTGACGGCGGCGCCGATGCGCAGCCCCATGTCGGGGTCATACTCCAGCCGCCCCAGGTCCGGGATCCGCTTCAGGTCTAGCACCAGGGCAGGTCGCTTGCGGCCTTCCCGTAGCTGAGGGATAAGGTCGGTTCCCCCCACCAGAGGCCGCACCTCACCTTTGGCCTGCGCCAGCAGCGCCAGGACCTCGGTCAGGGTGGTTGGAGCGCGATAATCGAAGGCCCGCACGGCACCTGCCAGACGAAAATCGTCCGGCCACCCGCCACGCGCGGATGAACCGGCGCGCCCTATTCTAACATAATGTCCTCTTCCGTGGCATATGGGTTCGCTGGGAGCCCTTCGTTGGCGTCTGTTTCCAGATTCGCCGGGCCCAGGCCAAGGTCGCTCACCCCAGCAGCACACAGAGGCAGCGTCCAGACGGTATCCTGCGGGCTTAGTCACCGTCCGCTAACTTAGCGGAGATGGCCACAGGCAGGCGGCGGAGACCTCGAACCGCGCCGCCTGCCGTTTATAATGGGCGCCAGTGGTTTAGGGGAGGGTGTCATGAACGTGGACCTGGGGACCAAGGACGTGGTCTTCGACGTGGATGGCGCCGTGGCGGTGCTGCGCTTCAACCGCCCGCAGCAGCTCAACGCCGTCAACAGCGGCATCGGCCGGGGCGTCGTGGGGGCCACCGACTACGTGCGCAAAGAGCGCTCCATCAACGTGCTGGTGGTGACTGGCGAGGGGCGCGGGTTCTGCTCCGGCGCCGACCTGGGCGGCGGCAGGACACACCTGGGCAATCCGGAGGATCCCCAGACCTTCGCCACCCTCCCGCCCGCCCAGGCGCTGGCCCTGCTGCGGCTGGAGAAGCCCGTCATCGGGGCCATCAACGGTGTCGCCGCGGGGATGGGGTTCTCCCTCGCCCTCGCCTGCGACATCCGCATCGCCGCCCAGTCCGCCCGCTTCTCCTCCATCTTCATCAAGCGCGGCCTGGGCCCCGACAACGCCATCTCCTTCCTCCTGCCCCGGCTTATCGGCAGCGCCCGCGCCTGCGAGTTGATGCTCACCGGTGACATCATCGGCGCCGAGCAGGCCCTCGCCTACGGCATCGTCAACCGGGTGGTGCCCGACGACAAGCTGATGGACGAGACGCTGGCCCTGGCGCGGCGCATCGCCGCCGGGCCGGGCATAGCCTTGCAGCTTACCAAGCAGTCCATCTACCGGGGGCTGATCAACGACGCCGAGGAGCAGGTGAAGCTGGAGTACATGCACCAGCACATCCTGCGGGGGACCGCCGACCACCGCGAGGGTGTCAAGGCCTTCCAGGAGAAGCGCGAGGCCAGGTTCCAGGGGCGTTAGCGCTCAGGCCCGCACCATCGTCCAGACCCCTATCGCCACGAAGCCGAGGCCCGCCACCCAGGTTAGGACACGTGGGCTCACATACTGGGAGACGAGCGTGCCCGCCAGCACGCCGAGGGCAGAGGTGAGCACGAGGGCGCTGGCGGAAGCGGCGAAAACCACCAGCTTGGGGTTGGCCGCCTTCGACGCGTAAAGGAGGGTGGCAAGCTGGGTCTTGTCGCCTAGCTCCGCCACGAAGACGCTTCCAAAGACCAGCGCGAAAAGCCTCAGGTCCATAGGCCTCCCTGTGCGGACGTTCAACTGCTCGCCAGGCCAGCTGGTGTACCAAACCAAGCGGGAAACCAGACACCCTGGGCAGCCTCTGACCCAGGGTTGCTTAGCGCAACCCCCTCCTTACTCGAAGGCCCCGGCGGCCAGCATGGCCACGAACTCATCGTCGGAGTAGCCCAGGACCTCGGTGACCACCTGCTGCGTGTGCTGTCCCAGAAGGGGGGCGGGCCGGTCCACGACGGCGGGCGTGCGGGACAGCCGGAAGCTGGGGCCGTCGTACTTGCTGGGGCCGCACTCGGGGTGCTCCAGCCGCCAGAAGTGGCCCCGGTGCTCAAGCTGCGGGTCACGGTGGATGTCCTGGTTGCTCTGCACGATGCCGGCGTCCAGCCCGGCGCCCTGGAGCTGGTGAAAGACCTCCTCCGCCGTGCGCGGGGCCGTCCACGACTCCACCAGCCGGTCCAGCTCGTCGGCGTGCCGCACCCTGCCGCCCACCGTGGCGAAGCGGGCGTTCGCGGCCCACACGGGGGCGCCGATGACCGCGCCGAAGCGCCGCCACTCAGCGTCGGTGAAGATGGCGATGGTGCACCAGCGGTCCTCGCCCCGGCAGCGGTAGGCGCCGTGGGGCGCGGCGTCGAGCCCGATCAGCCGGTTGCCGTTGCGGGACTGCTCGCGGCCGTTGACGGTGTAGTCCAGGACCGCCGTCTCCAGGGCATGGATGGAGACCTCGAACTGGGAGACATCTATGTACTGTCCCCGGCCCGTGCGCCGGCGGTAGTCCAGCGCCGCCAGCAGGGCGCAGGCGGCGAAGTGGGGGACGAAGAAGTCGGTGTAGGCGTGGGGTGAGCCCACCGGACGCCGGTCCGGCCAGCCGATGAGGTAGCCGACCCCTGAGGCCGCCGCCAGGTGCATGCCGTGGCCGCGGTAGCGCCGGTGAGGGCCCGTCTGCCCCATGAGGGCCATGCTGACCATGATGAGGTCCGGCTTGACCTTGACCAGGTCCTCGTAGGCCAGGCCGTACTTGGCCATCACCCCGGCGCTGAAGGCCTCGGTGACGATGTCCGAGCAGGCTACCAGCCGCCTCGCCACCTCGACGCCCTGGGGGTGGCCGAGGTTCAGCAGGATGCCGCGCTTGTTGGTGTTGAAGTTGTTGAAGTAGCCCGCCCGGTTGGGGCCAGGGATATTGTCCTTGAAGGGCCAGGAGGAGCGCTGCACGTCCGGGTGGGTCGTGGTCTCCACCCGGATGACCTCGGCGCCGTGGTGGGCCAGGTAGCGCGAGGTCATGGGCCCGACCCCCTGCCAGGCGAAATCGGCCACCCTGATGCCCGCCAGCACCTGCTCGGCCATCGCCTCCTCCCCTGGGCGAGCCGCTAGTGGGCCCGCAGATGCGCCGGCAGCCCGTAGGCCACCGGCAGATCGCCGCCCCACGGCGCTGTGACCCTGGTCTCGTGGACGGCATAAGGGCCCACGTCGGCGTCCTCGCCGCGCGCCCGCCGCTCCTCCAGATAGGACCGCAGCGCCCCCAGCGCCTCCGGCCCGACAAAGTGGACTATGCCGCAGCAGCAGTGCTCGTGAGCCGCCTCCGCGGCGCCGCGACGATAGCGTGCGTTGGGATGACAGCCGCAAGCGCAGTCGTAGGTGACCCAGGCCATATCCGTCTGGCCCTTGGGCGCGCGCACGCCGAAGCTGAGCGCCATCTTCCACCTCCCGGCCCCTAGCCCTTTAGGCGTCTATCTTACACGGCGCGGGGTAAAGAAGCACCGGCCGGGGCCTGACATGGTACTACACTGCTCCCGCCTCAAATGCAAGAGGGGGCTGCCATGTGGCAACCCCCCCTTGGTGTGCGGCGAAGCGGACGGCTAGTCCCTGGGCCCCAGGATGTTGATGACAGTCGAGAACGTCCCCGACGCGCCGCCCATGCTGTGGGACAATGCCAGCCGCGGGTTCTTGACCTGGCGCGCGCCCGCCTTCCCCGCCGACTGCTCGTAGCTCTCGTAGAGCCCCTTGAGGCCGGTGGCGCCCACCGGGTGGCCGAAGCACTTGAGGCCGCCATCGGTGTTCACCGGCAGCTCGCCCTCGCGGTCGAAGAAGCCGGCGCGGACGTACTCGTGGCCGCGGCCGTGGGGGGCGAAGCCCAGGTCCTCGCAGATCACCAGCTCGTTCACCGTGAAGGCATCGTGGACCTCGGCGGTGGAGAGCTCCTTCGCCGGGTCTTTAATGCCCGCCTGCTCGTAGGCGATCCTGGCGGCTACCAGGTTCTCATCCACATGGACATAGTCGTACCGCTGGTGGATGCTGTTGGTGCGGTCGCCCACCGCCAGGGCGGAGGCCTTCAGCAGGGCGTAGTTATCTTTGATGTGCCGGGCGATCTCTGGCTTGCAGATCACGCAGGCGGCGGCGCCGTCAATGTTGGCGCAGCAGTCATACAGGCCCAGCGGCCAGGAGATCCAGGGAGCGTTGATGTACTGGTCCCAGCTTATCTCCTTCTGGAAGGCGGCCTTGGGGTTCAAGACGCCGTTGCGGTGGTTCTTGATGGCGATGTGGCCCAGGGTCTCCTTGAGCTGCTCGTAGGTGAGGCCGTACTGGTGCATGTAGCGCACGGCCATGAGGCCGAAGTTGACCGGCGGGGCCGTGCCGGCGTGGACGTCGGAGCCGCCCATCCCGCCGCCGACGCGGATGCCAGTGGTGCCAGCGTCCTTCATCTTCTCGACCCCAGCGACCAGCACCATATCGTAGAGGCCGCCGGCCACGAAGGCGGCGGCCGTGCGGAAGGCATCAGCGCCGGTGGCGCAGGCGTTCTCCACCACGCTGATGGGCATCATGCCGGTCTTCATGGTGCTGGCGAGGAGCTGGGCGCCACGGCTGTAGTAGACGCCCAGGAAGCCGGCCTGGATGTCCTTCATCTCAACCTTGGCGTCCGTCAGGGCCTCGGTGCAAGCATCGAAGAGCATGTCCTCGATGCCCTTGTCCCAGAGCTCGCCGGTCTTGGCGACTCCGAAGCCGATGACCGCCACCTTGTCTTTGAAATTCTCCACCCGTCGTCTCCCTTCCTAAGAGGCCTTGCCCCTAAGCGTCGTTCGCATTGTACATGGCCGCCGCGACGCCCCGCAAGAGGGACCGCCCGGCGCCC
>JACQGV010000082.1 GCA_016199375.1 Chloroflexota bacterium
CGCCAGGAGCGCGCTCTCCAGCCCGCAGCGGAAGCGGCGTCCCACAATGTAGGCCAGGAAGACCGTGGTGGCGAAGAAGACAGGCGGTAGCCAGCGGAAGAGGACGAACCAGTCCAGGCCGGTCACATATTGGAGCTGGGCTAAGAGAAGATGGAATCCTCCCTGGGAGAAGCCTAGGTTCCCAGGTTCCAGCACCGCCAGGGCGCCATCGAAATGGGCCCATTCGTCGACATGAAGCAGGTATAGGTAATCGCGCTTGGGGATGAGCCCCATCAGGAAGGCTGCGGCCAGCGCGAGAATGAGGCCCGCGGCAGGAGCAGCCTGCGACAGCGCGGCGCCCGCTGCCCCCAGCGCCCTTGCCTTGCCGCTGCCGAGCGCAGGAGACGCTGCGGGAGCGCCCCGGGTGGGTACCCCCGTGCTCATGGGAGCCGTCCCCCGCGCGCGAAGCCTCTCCAGGCTCTCTGCCGGCTGAGGCGCACGGCTGCCGCCAGCAGGATGAGTGCGCCCACTATCTCCGGCACGTAGATCTCCGGGCGCGCCAGGTCCTGGAGCCTCTCGGCCGCTGTCCTCACGCCCGTGGCTGGGAAGCGCCATCCGTAAAGTGGCCAGAGTAGGACCTCATTTTGGCGCCACATCTGATCCTGCAGGAGGTGAATCGCGCTGGCCGCGGCGACGGTCAGCAGGCCAATCCGCGCCCTCCCTCGCAGCAAGAGCGTGCCCAGAATAGCCAGCGCCAGCGCCCAGGCAAGGGTGTGCCCCACCATCCGGGTGGTGTAGAAGGACGCGGGCCCCACTACCTTGTCTATCAGGTCAGGCAGCAGCACCCCCAGAGCGAGCAAGCGGAAGTCCAGCTGCAGTGGCCGGGCCGTTATCATGACACGGCTGCCAGCACCTGCCTCCCTCCGCGTTTCTGTGGCGGGGGCTGAGGCTGAGCTCGCAACGCTCCGCTGTCGGGGAGAAAACTGCAGCCAGCCATACTGGAGTACGTACCCCAGGCCGAGAGCGATGCCTACGTGGCCAAAGGGGTACATAGCGTTACCGCTCGCTCAAGCCTTGGTGTCGCCCGTTTAGGACCGCCGGTGCCCGCCAACTGGCCTGGCTCAAGAGGTTGGTGCGTCAGACTGGGGCGGCTGGCTGGCGGGCTGGGGACGCGGTGGTCCTTGCAAGGAGTGCAAGACGAAGGCTGCTACTACCCCCAGGAGCAGTCCCGCGAGCCCTGCCACCAGGATTCTGCGCCTGGTGTCGCGTGCTATTGGCGTCTGGGGTTCCACCGCCCCCTCGACTATGCGGATCGAGCCGACCTGCTCCTCCCTGGCGATCCTGGCCTCCTGCAGGCTCCGCGCCAGGCGATTGAAGTTCTCGGTAAGGACTACAATGTCACGGTCAAAGCGGGCCACGTCCACCTGGCCCTGGGCGATGCGCTCCAGCAGCCGCTGGTTCTCGGTGTCTAGCTGCTCCGTACGCTTCACTAGGTCGGCGACGCTGGTGTTCAAGCGAGCCACATCGGCCCTGGCCACCGCCAGGCTCGCCGTCAACGAGCCTTCTCCCCCGGAGCCGATAGCAGCGCCGGAGCGCAGAATGGCGATGTCGTCGTCGAACTCTGACGCCTTGAGCCTGACATCGGCGGCGCGAGCGGAGAGTTGCTCGATCCTGGCCTTGAGCTCCGCTGTGCGCGTTTGCAGGTCCCGCACCTCTGCGGTGTAGGCGGCGACCGCGGTCTGGGCCGCATCCAGCAGGGCCTTGAGGCTGAGGTAGGTAGGGTTGGGCTGCTCGTCCGTGAGCTCCAGGCTCCCGAGGGCCTTGAGCTTGTCCGCGGAGACGTTGCCGCCCAGGACTGTGAACAGGCTCTCGTTGGGGATGGACCGCTTGAGACTGATGACCCTCGGTTCTGCCGCCAGGGCGGCGCTCAGGCTCTGGGCGCGCGCCGTGGTCTCCACCAGGGCGGCCTGCTTTCGCTGGAGGTTCGAGAGGAAGGCTTGATATTCCGTTGTGAGGACCTCAAGCTCACCCTGCAACGGCCCGAGCGGGTTCGCCTTCTCGAAGGTTGACCTCTCCGCGCGCTTCCGGCGCAGCCCGTCCAGAGCGGCCTCGTAGTAGGCCAGCCTCCCCTGAGCCTCGGCCAGGGCTGCGCGGTCGGACTGGAGGCGGGAGAGGAACTCCCGGTGGCGGGTGGCGTTTACCTCCGCCTGGCTCTGGAGGGAGGGCAACGGGTTGGCCTTCTGATAGGCCAGCTTCTCCACCTGTCGAGCCTGGAGCGCCGTTTGCGTCTCCTGGTACTGGCTGGCCACGAAGTCGTAGGAGCGGGCGGCCTCGGTGGCGAAGAGCTGGGCGTTCCGGCGGACGAAGACCTCGGCCCATTTGTCGGCGACCTGCTTCACGAGCTTCGGGTCGCCGCCGCTGACGGTCATGGTGAGCAGGGGCAAGGAGGCCTGGGTCCCGCCTCGCCCGGCGGTCTCCACCTTGGGTTTCAGCATCCCGGCCAGGCCCTCCACGCCCCAGAGGCTGCCGGTGGCGGAGTCCCGCAGGTCCAGGGCGGCGATGATGTCCTGAAGAAGGTCGTTGGCGGTGGCCAGGGCGGAGAGGGTTTCCACCGAAAGGCTAGCCCCCAAAACCGGATTGGCCGTTGTCCGGTCGGTGCCGATGAGCCGCTCTGACACCGTGGGGACGATGAGGAGTTTGGTGCGGGTCTCGTAGACATTGGGAGCCCGAGAAGAATAAAACCCAGCCACCACGACCACCACCGCAAAGACCGCCGCCACCACCCACCACTTCCCAATGACGATCAAGAGATAGTCTCGCAGGGGCACCTCCTCCGGGGCGATACCACGCTCGTAGCTCGATGCCCGCTGCTGCATGTCCACCTATCTCTTTCGGATCTCGCTAGCAAGGCGACCGCTATACGCGATAACTACTGTGGTGACAGGGGCGCGGCCACCGGTCTGCAACCAGTTTTGAGCACAAGATAATACCACAATCCTGGTGCTCCTGCGTGGGTCAAAAAGAGTGGCGGCCATCCCGAACGCTCCGGGATGGCCGCCACTACGTCTGTGGTCAGACCGCTCTTAGGGTGCGGGCGGTGCGGGCGGACCCTGGCCTCGCCGCCGCATCATGAACCAGGCGGCCGCCGCTGCTACCACTGCAACCACCACCACCACGATCACCACTATCAGGCCTGTCGAGACACCTCCGCCCTTGGCAGGTGGCGTCGGCGTAGCGGTCGGAGCGACCACTGGCCGCGTCGGCGTCGCTGCGGGCGGCCGGGTGGCCGTGGGCTGCGGCGTAGCCGTGGGCTGCGGCGGCACTACCGTGGGCGGCCGGGTGGCCGTGGGCGGCGGCACCGTGGGCGGCCGGGTCGCCGTGGGCGGCGGCACCGTGGGCGGCCGGGTCGCCGTGGGCGGCACTACCGTGGCCGTGGGCGCGGGCCGGGTGGCCGTGGGCGGCACTACCGTGGGCGGCACCGGCGTGGCCGTGGGCGGCACTACCGTGGGCGGCACCACCGTGGGCGGCACCGGCGTCGGTGTGGGTGCCACAAACTCTATGACGGCGAACAGGGTGAAGTGGTCAGTCGTCCCGGTGATGGTGTTGCCGACAATAGTGATGTTGGACAACGTCACCCACTGGCCCGTGGCGACATTGTAGAAGGCGATCGTCTTGCCCGCTGCGCTCTGGCCGGCTGGCAGCGTGAAGCTGATGGCGATGGGCGGGTTGAACGTGGCGCCGTTGGGCCCAAAGTTGACCGGTATACCGATGACGTTCTGGCCTGCTGGCGCCGTCGGCGGCGCTCCAACGAACTCCTGGGCGGTTATGGCCCCCAAGGGGTTGCCCTGCGCGTCCTTGGCAACGGTGCCCGCCGGTATGCTGACGCTAACCTGTGCCCCCTGCCCCGCGGTCAGGGGCACATTCACGTTCACGGTCTGCTGGACTACACCCGAGGCGTTGACGCTGAGCCCGGCAGTGGCCTGCTGCCCCGGCGTCGCGGTAATAGTGACGGGCGGCGCGCCAGCACCCGTCGTCGGCGGCGCGCCACCACCCGTCGTTGGCGGGTTAACTATCGTGAAGGAGGTGGCGGAAGAGATAAAGGCGGGCTTCACGGGGTCGCCGGTGTTTATCTGGAAGGTCACGTTGTAGGCGCCGACGGGCATCACGGGCGAGGCCCCCGTGTTGAGGGTCACGTTGTAGCTGAGGATGGCGGGTGCAGTTACCAGAACTCCGTAGCCGTAGCCGTAGCCGAAAGTGGAGTAACCCACCCCAGTTTCATAGCCTTGCAGGTACCCGTAGCCATAGCCGAAGGTGTAGCCGTAGCCGGTGCCCACCACCGGGGTCACGCTGCTGAAATGGGGCGCGGAACCGGGGAGGATGTTGCCGAAGACGTCGAACCGCAGGGTCAAGCCGCCCTGGCCGGTGACGTTGACCTGAAGGCTCTGTATGGGCAGACGCTCGCCGTCGGGGATGTTCGCCGTCACCGTGAAGGTGAAGGCGGCGCCCTGATTCACGGTTGATGGTACGTTGGTGATAGCGAAGGAGATAGCCGAGGCAGTGTTGGCATTGAAGAGCAACAGCGTCAGGGCTGCGGTGGCTGACAGGACGGACATTGCTAGCCTTATCACTGTTCCCCTGCGCATGTCACCTCTCCCTAGTTATACCCCGGCCGCCAGCATGCACCAATACGGCAGCCGGCAGCAAGCCATTCAGGGGCGACTCTAACACGATTATGTGGGCATGTCAAGCATTTTTGTTCGTAAGCATAACTCGTATACATAACAACCTAACAAAGAGTTAAGATACGAACACCTTGCGCCAACGCGGGCCAAGAATCTGTGCCCTTGGGCAGCCGCTCAAAAAGCCTGTAGTTTGGAGAGCTACTTGCGCCGGAAGGCGGCGGCTCTAATGCATCTTCCTGCTCCGTTGCGCCCGCCTGGTGCGACTCGGCGTCAGGGCGGTCGCCTACGGCAGACCGCTGGCCGGAGCGCTCTCGCCGGCGGGGTTCAGCGCCCGTTGCCAGCGCGGCGCAGCATCGACGGGGTGAGGCATGAACATGCGCAACAACGGGGTGGCCCGGAGCAGGTGAGCAAACAGAGGGCTCTGGTAGTCAATGTCGCCGTAGCGGCTGATGATGCCCTGCAGACCAGGGCGTGAGAAGAGCCAGAGCAGGAGGCGGAGCTGGCGGTCCGACAGGCGCGTGAAGATGGCGCGCAGGTCCTGTCCGCGCTGGAGCTCC
>JACQGV010000086.1 GCA_016199375.1 Chloroflexota bacterium
GACCTCGGCGCCCAGGTCCGGAAGGAGATGGTAGCAACCCTGGGGGAGATGGGGGTCCGCGTGGAGACCAGCCACCATGAGGTGGCCATGGGGCAGCACGAGATTGACTTCCAGTACGACACCGCTCTGCGCACGGCCGACCACGTGGTGACCCTGAGGTATGCTCTCAAGGCTGTGGCCAGGAAACATAACCTGCACGTGACCTTCATGCCTAAGCCCCTTTACGGCATCGCCGGCTCGGGAATGCACACTCATCAGAGCCTGGTGAGGCTGAGCGACGGCAAGAACGCCTTCTTTGACCCTCGGGACGAGTATGGCCTCTCCGAGGTTGCCCGCTACTTCATCGCCGGGCAGCTCCACCACGCCCGCGGGATGAGCGCCGTCCTGTGTCCCCTGGTCAACTCCTACAAGCGGCTGGTGGCGGGCTACGAGGCCCCCGCCTATATCACCTGGGCGCGGATCAACCGCTCCGCCCTGGTACGGGTGCCCCAGATCGCCCCCTCTCACCCGGAGGCGACGCGGCTGGAGCTGCGGAGCCCCGACCCCTCCTGCAATCCCTATCTGGCCTTCGCGGTGATGCTGAAGTGCGGGCTCGATGGCATCAAGAAGCGGCTGCCGCTGCCCGCTCCGGTGGAAGAGAACCTCTACACCTTCGACCCCGCGGAGCTGCGCCGGCGCAGCATCGGCCTCCTGCCCGCGACCTTGGGCC
Organism: Chloroflexota bacterium; assembly: GCA_016199375.1. Classification (GTDB taxonomy): domain Bacteria; phylum Chloroflexota; class Dehalococcoidia; order SHYM01; family SHYM01; genus JACQGV01. Next base: position 710 of record JACQGV010000086.1, read on the forward strand.
AGGCCCTGGAGGAGCTGAGCCGCGACGAGGTGGTCCAGGAGGCCCTGGGCGAGCAGCTCTACGCCAGTTTTCTGGAGGCCAAGGGCATCGAGTGGGAGGACTACCGGCGCCACGTGAGCCAGTGGGAGCTGGACCACTACCTGGAAACGTTCTAGCGGCCCCGACTTGTCGGGACGCCCAGCAGTTGAGAGCCTCGGTGCAGCGCGATGCCTACGGTGGAGCAGCTCTGGCGACAGGCCCTCCCCCAGGAGACAGGGCTCCTGGCCGGGGCGAAAGGGCTGGCCCGCGAGGTCTCCTGGGTGACGACCCTGCGCCCGCGGCCCCCGGCCTTCGATGTCCTCAAGGGTGGGGAGCTCGCCCTGGTTTCGCTCCAAACCCTGCGCCTCCTCGACTCCACGCTGACCCTGCGCCGGCTCCTGGCCTCCCTCACCGAGGTGGACGTGGCAGCCGTCGCTGTCCTGGGAACGGTCCCCCAGGACGCGCGGGAGGCCGCCGAGAGCCAGCACCTTCCCCTGCTGCAGCTTCCTGAACGTTCGAGCCTGGCTGAGGTGGAGCAACGGGCGCTGCGTCTGGTCTTTGAGCAGCAGAGCCAGCTCCAGCAGTTGGGGCAGGAGGCCTACCGGCAGCTCACGGAGCTGGCCATCAGCGGGAGGGGGACCGCCGCCATCGCCGAGAAGCTCTGCGAGCTGACGGCCCGCGCCGTGCTGGTTGAGGATGAGACCTTCGAGCCCCGCTTCTACCTTGCCCCGCCGGGGCTGCGCCTCGCGCGGGAGGAGGCCCTGGCCGCGGTGCGCGGCGGGCGTGCTCAGGTGGCCGCCTGGCTGGCCGGCGTCTCCTGGACCGCCGCGGAGCCGCCGGTGGCCCGGTTCGAGCTGCCGCTGGCCCCTGCGGCAGGCTTAGGACAGGCTCTAGCCCGCCTGGTCGCGCCCATCGGCGGCGGTGAGGGGCATCCCGCTCTGCTCTCCTTGATCGGGCCCCAGCGGGAGCTGGGCCCCATGGACCGGGTCGCGGCCAGCCGGGGGGCAGCGGCCTGCGCCATTGAACGGGCGCGGGAGCGGGCGGTGATGGAGGCGGAGGAGCGCCTGCAGGCGGACTTCCTGGACGAGCTCTTCGCCGGCACCTACTCCAGCGCCGCGGCCCTGCGGGACCGTGCCCGGCGCTTTGGCTGTGATCTGGACCGGCCCTACGTGGTCGCCGCGGCCAGGGTTGAAGAGGGGCTCCCCGGCCGCCCGACCACGGCCCAGCCGGCGCTCCGTCGGGCGGCCGAGGAGGCAGGGGGACTGGCCCGCGGGAGGGGAAACCAGATGGCGCTGCTGCTGCCGGCGGAAGCGGCTGCCGACGGAGCAGCCATCAAGCGGCTGGGGGAGACGCTGGTCCAGCGCGCCGCGTCCACCGCTGACGGCGCCCAGGTCTCCCTCGCCCTGGGGCGCCGCCACCCCGGGCTGGAGGGCATCACCCGGTCCTATCGAGAGGCCGAGCAGGGGTTGTCCCTGGGCCTGCGGCTGTTCGGCCCCGGCCACGTGACCTATTTCGGCGACCTGGGCATATACCGGCTGCTCCTCGGCCTCAAGGGCAAGGAGGAGCTGGAGGCCTTCTACCAGGAGACCCTGGGGTCCCTGGCGGCCTACGACAAGAAGAAGTCGGGGGAGCTCACCGAGACCCTCAAGGCCTATTTCGCCGCCCAGAACAGCCCCACCGAGGCGGCGCGGCTGCTGCACCTGCACCGCAACACCATGCTGTACCGGCTGGGGCGCATCCAGCAGCTTACGGGGCTGGACCTGCAGGACGCCGATATCTGTCTCGCCTTGCACCTGGCCCTGCGGGTAGGGGAGACCTTGCGGGCCCTGGAGCAGCCCGCCGACCGCTGAGCGGGAAGCGCCCCCTCCCGGGGACAGGGGTGTGGACGATTCGCCCAACGCGGGCACGGCTATTTTCGGGCGTTTAGCCTATGGACGGAGCAGGGGCAGTTTGCTAATCTGCCTGGGTGTCCTGGCCTGGGGGCCGGGTTAGTTGATGATGCCCAAAGGCGCGGTAGCTCGCGCTGAGGGCGCTGAGGAGGACGAGCATGACCCCGGCACAGATACTGAAGTTCTGCCTGGACAACGGCATCAAGGTCGTGGACTTGAAGTTCACCGACCTGCCGGGCACCTGGCAGCACTTCACCATCCCGGTGGAGGAAGTGAGCGACGACCCCAAGAAAGGTATCTGGGTCGATGGCTCCGGCTTCGACGGCTCCAGCATCCGCGGCTTCCAGCAGATCCAAGAGAGCGACATGAACCTGATCCCGGACCCTGCCACCGCCGTCCGGGACCCGGCGCTGGAGATCCCCACCCTCAGCATTGTCTGCGACGTGAACGATCCCCGCTCTCCAGCTCCCCGGGGCGCCTACAGTCGTGATCCTCGCTACGTCGCCAAGAAGGCCGAGGCTTATCTAACGAGCACCGGCATCGCGGACGTCAGCTACTGGGGGCCCGAGCTGGAGTTCTTCGTCTTCGAGGACGTGCGCTTCGACTCCGGAGTCCAGCAGGCCTACTACTTCATTGACTCCGACGAGGGGATCTGGAACTCCGGGCGGGAGGAGTTCCCCAACACCGCCTACAAGCTCCGCCACAAGGAAGGCTACTTCCCGGTGCCGCCCCACGATACCTTCCAGGACATCCGCAGCGAGATGATCCTGCGGATGATGGAGTGTGGGTTGGAGATCGAGAAGCACCACCATGAGGTGGCCACAGCGGGCCAGGCGGAGATAGACTTCCGCTACGATTCCCTGGTGAAGACGGCGGATAGGGTGATGATGTATAAGTACATCGTCAAGAACGTGGCCCGCAAGCACGGCAAGGTTGCCACCTTCATGCCCAAGCCCCTCTTCGGCGACAACGGCTCCGGCATGCACGTCCACCAGTCCCTCTGGAAGAAGGGCAAGCCCCTCTTCTTCGACGAGAAGGGCTACGCCCTCACCAGCCAGCTCTGCCGCTGGTACATCGGTGGTCTCCTCAAGCACGGCCGCGCCCTCATGGCCTTCTGCGCCCCCACCACCAACTCCTACAAGCGCCTGGTCCCCGGCTACGAGGCCCCTGTGAACCTTGTCTACTCCGCCCGCAACCGCTCGGCCGCGGCCCGCATCCCCGTCTACACCGCCCAGCCCAAGGCCAAGCGCATCGAGTTCCGCCCGCCGGACCCCACGTGCAACCCGTACCTCGCCTTCTCAGCCTTGCTCATGGCCGGCCTCGATGGCATCGAGAACCAGATCGACCCCGGCGCCCCCATGGACAAGAACACCTACGAGCTCTCCCCGCGTGAGGCCGCACGCCTCAAGACCGTCCCCGGCTCCCTCGAAGAGGCCCTCCGCGCCCTCGAACAGGACCACGACTTCCTCCTCAAGGGCGGTGTCTTCACGCAGGACGTCCTTGACGTCTGGCTGGAGTACAAGCGCGAAGCCGAGATAGACCCCGTCCGCCTGCGCCCCCACCCGTGGGAGTTCTACCTCTACTTCGACGCATAAACCGCATCGTTCCGCGTTGGGGCGAGGTGGTGTGCACCGGAAAACCAACCGAATATCGAGAGGCCAGGGGTGACCATCCCTGGCCTCTTTGCTCCCAACAACTGTAGGTGCGCGGCTTGCTCCGCCAGGGAGACGGGGGACAACGCCCACCGACCGCATAAAGGAGGTCCGCCGTGGACGACCGTCAGGCCAGCATAGACTACGTACTCCAGACCGCGAAGGAACACGACGTCAGGTTCATACGCATCTGGTTCACCGATATCCTCGGCACACTCAAGAGCGTCGCCATCACCGTCGACGAACTCCCGGGCGCCCTCGAAGAGGGCGTCGGCTTCGACGGTTCCTCCATCGAAGGCTTTGCCCGCATCGACGAGTCCGACATGATGGCCATGCCCGACCCCAGCACCTTCGCCATCCTCCCCTGGCGGCCGCAGGAGAACCGCGTCGCCCGCATCTTCTGCGATATCCAGCACCCGGACGGCACTCCCTTCGAAGGCGACCCGCGGTTCGTGCTCCGCCGCAACGTTAAACTGGCGTCCGACCTCGGCTACACGTTCTACGTCGGCCCCGAGCTCGAGTACTTCTACTTCGCAAGCTCGGAGAGCCCTCAACTACTGGACAAGGGCGGCTACTTCGACATGACACCGCTGGACACGGCAACCGACCTCCGCCGCGAGACCGTCCTCACCCTCGAAGAACTGGGCATTCCCGTCGAGGCCTCGCACCACGAAGTCGCTCCTTCCCAGCACGAGATCGACCTCCGCTATACGGACGCCCTGACGATGGCCGACAACACGATGACGTACCGCCTAGTGGTCAAAGAGGTGGCGATGCGCAACGGCGTCTACGCCACCTTCATGCCCAAGCCCATCGCCGACGAGAACGGCTCAGGCATGCACACCCACCAGTCGCTCTTCAGGGGTGCCCGCAACGCCTTCTTCGACC
>JACQGV010000001.1 GCA_016199375.1 Chloroflexota bacterium
CCGCCTCGTTGATGGCATGGTAGACGGCGTCCACGGGGCCGTCGCCCTCGGCGAAGCCGTCGAGGCGGCGGCCGTCGCTGCTCTCCAGGGTCACGGAGGCGGTGCGGAAGACCTCGCCGGAGCCGCAGATGGCCTGGACATGCACGAGACGGTAGGACTTGGGCATGGCATCCTCACCCCCTGTACACCGCGTCGCTGGGGCCAGAAGAGGCCAGCAAGCCTGGCCTCTCCCCGTCTGTCTTCAATGCACGCCGTCACACGCTGGTCAGGGCAGGCGCCTCCAGGAGACGGTTGAGGGCGTTGATGTAGGCCTTGGCGGAGGCCTCGACGATGTCCGTGGAGACGCCGCGCCCGTTCACCACCACGCCGTCGGCCCGGAGCTGCACCGTCACGTCGCCCTGGGCCTCGGCCGTGCCGGTGATGGACTTGACGGTGTAGTCCAGGAGCTCGGGCTCGGGCTTGAGGCCCACGGCCTGGCTGATGGCGGCGAAGACCGCGGCCACGGGGCCGTTGCCCTGGGCGACGCGGTGGAGCCGCTTGCCGTCCCGGTCCACCAGGGTGACGCTGGCCTGGCGGTGGACCCGGTCGCTGCCGCAGACGGCCTGCAGGTTCTCCAGCCGGTAGCGTCCGCGCTCCTCCCGGCGCTCCTCGCCCATGAGCGCCTCCAGGTCCTGGTCGGTGACTTGCTTCTTGGTGTCGGCCAATCTCTTGAACTCGGCGAAGAACTTGCCCAGCTCCTCGTCACTCAGGTTATAGCCCAGCTCGCTGAGCCGCTTGCGGACGGCGGCGCGCCCGGAGAGTTTGCCCAGGTACAGCTCCCTATCCGAGCGCCCCACCGAGACCGGGTCCATGATCTCGTAGGTGATGGGGTTCTTGATGATGCCGTCCTGGTGGATGCCCGACTCGTGGCGGAAGGCGTTGCCGCCCACGATGGCCTTGTTGGGCTGCACCACCAGGCCGGTGATGTCGCTCACCAGGCGCGAGGTGGGGTAGAGCTTGGTGGTGTCAATGCCGGTCTCGACGCCGTAGAGGTCGTGGCGGGTGCGCAGCGTCATCACGATCTCCTCCAGGGAGGCGTTGCCCGCCCGCTCACCGATGCCGTTGATGGTGCACTCCACCTGCCGCGCGCCGGCGCGGATGGCCGCCAGGCTGTTGGGCACCGCCAGCCCCAGGTCGTTGTGGCAGTGCACAGAGACCGTCACCTTCTCGATGCCACTCACGTGCTCGAAGCAGTAGCGGATGAGGTCGTAGAACTCGTCGGGCGTGGTGTAGCCGACGGTGTCGGGGACGTTGATGGTGGTGGCGCCCGCGGCGATGACGGAGCTCAGCACCCGCACCAGGTAGTCGCGCTGGGTGCGGGTGGCGTCCATGGGGCTGAACTCCACGTCCGACACCTTCTTCTTGGCGCGGGCCACCATCTCCGTGGCCTGCAACAGGATCTCCTCGGGACCTTTCTTGAGCTGGTACAGCAGGTGGACGTCGGAGCTGCTCAGGAAGACATGGCAGCGGGGCCGCTCGGCCACCCGCACGGCGTCGCAGCAGGCGTCCACGGCCTGGGCGTTGGCGTGGGCCAGGCCGGCGATGATGGGCCGCCGGACGGCCCGGGCGACGCGCTGGACGGCCTCGAAGTCGCCGGGCGAGCTGAAGGGGAAGCCCGCCTCGATGATGTCCACGCCCAGCCGGTCCAGGGCGCGGGCGATCTCCACCTTATCGTCGGCGGTCATGGTGGCGCCCGGGGACTGCTCCCCGTCGCGCATGGTGGTATCGAAGATCAGGACCCGTTCTGCCATCAGAGGCACCTCCTCTCGCTGTGGAGTCCCGAAACGGGGGCTCGTCCTTCGACAAGCTCAGGACGAGCGGATGTTTCCCCGCTCATGGTGAGCCTGTCGAACCATGAGCCTACAATCTCGGGGCTATTTGTGAATATCCTGACCTCTAGCCTCCCGGCCCTTCCCATCCCGAGCTGTCGGGACGAAGGGCCGGCGCAGGGCGAGGCGGAGCGCCCTGGCCCGTTGCGGCAGGCCAGAGTATGCACCTCCCTTATTGCACACAGGACACGCCATCCTCGATATCTCTCCAGGTCTACGCAGCCACCCCAACCTTACCGACCACTACCACATCCTCTTTGGGAACCGCCTGGCCTTCCCGGCGGAGCGCCTCCAGGTGCGACTCAATGGCCTCCTTGGCGCTGGCCAGGGTTTCCTCCAGCGTCTCCCCTTGGGTAAAGCACCCGGACAGCGAAGGGACTTCCGCCCAGTAGCCGCCCTCCTCAGCCGAGTGAACCACTACCGTATATTCTCGCCTCTGCGCCATCGCTTACTCCAGGTGCTCCAGGAACTCCTTCTCAGACAGGCCCGCCCGCTTGATCATCTTGTTGAGGAGCCCGATCTTCACCTCGCCTACAGCCTTGAAAGTGCCAATCATGCCGTTGGGCATCTTTATATTCACGTGGTCGCCTTTTCCGCCGCGCCTTGCTCCTCCCGCGCGTTCGAAGGCCTTGATTACGGCCCTCGCCTTGAGGCCCCTCAGTCTGGGGCTCACAAACGCACGCCTCTATTTCGAGTCCTTGAGCCAGGGCATCATGGCCCGCAGCTCCTTGCCCACCCTCTCGATCTGGTGGTTGGATTCTTTCTCCCGCTCGGTCAGGAACCGGGCGCGGCCAGCCAGGTTCTCCTGTAGCCATTCGGAGGCGAACTGCCCGGTCTGGATCTCGCGCAGGATCTCCTTCATGCGCGCCTTCACCTCGGGGCCGATGACGCGGGGGCCGCGGCTGTAGTCGCCGTACTCGGCGGTGTCGCTGATGCTGTAGCGCATCCAGCCCATCCCGCCCTTGTACATCAGGTC
>JACQGV010000088.1 GCA_016199375.1 Chloroflexota bacterium
CGGCTGGAGAAGCTCCGCGCCCGGCTGGACGAGCAGGGGCTGGACGCCATCCTGGTCTCCCAGCCCGAGAACCGCCGCTACCTGAGCGGCTTCCACGGCACCGCCGGCTGGTTGCTCATCACCCCCGCCAAGGCCATCCTGGCTACGGACTTTCGTTATGTAGAGCAGGCCGGCCAGCAGGCGCCCGACTTCGAGGTGCGCCAGACCGTAGGCGCGCCCGACCGGTGGTTCGGCCAGCTGACGGGCATGCTCGGCCCCAAGCGCTGGGGCTTCGAGGCCGCGCACATCTCGCTGGCGGAGTATCGTCGCCTGGTGGACGCCGTCAGCCAGATGAGCCAGCAGGTTGAACTGGCGCCCACCGAGGGGCTGGTGGAGTCGCTGCGCGCGGTCAAGGACGAGAGCGAGCTGGCGGCGATGCGGCAGGCCATCGCCCTCACCGACGCCGCCCTGGTCCACATCTGCTCGCGCATGGAGCCGGGCCAGAGCGAGCGCCAGGTGGCCTGGGAGCTGGAGCGCTACATGCGGGAGCGCGGCAGCGACGGCCTGGCCTTCGACACCATCGTGGGCGTGGGGCCCAACGGCGCCATGCCCCATCACCACCCCGACGACACGCCGGTGCGGGAGGGTGTCCCCATCGTCATAGACATGGGCGCCCGCTGGGACGGCTACTGCGCCGACATGACCCGCACTGTCGTGCTGGGCCGCCCCGACGACACCTTCAAGAAGGTCTACGACCTGGTCCTGGGCGCCCAGCTCACCTGCGAGGAGACGCTGGAGGCGGGGATGACCGGCCATGAGGGCGATGCCCTGGCGCGGGGGGTGATTGAAGCGGCGGGCTACGGGGACAAGTTCGGCCACGGCACCGGCCACAGCCTGGGGCTCTACATCCACGAGGACCCGCGGCTGGCGCGCAACTTCCAGGGCAAGATCGAGAACGGCATGACCGTCACCGTCGAGCCGGGCATCTACCTGCCGGGCTGGGGCGGCGTGCGCATCGAGGACGTGGTCCACCTGGAGGATGGCAGGGCGCGGGCTATCACCCGGGCACCGAAGCTGGAGGTGGCCCGGCTCTAGGGGAGGTCCCCGCCTGGGGCCGGGATACGCTAGAATATCCGCCGGGGAGGCGTTCCTGCCTCCCCAAACTACGCGGGGAGCCAGGAGAGCGAGCGCAGACGATGATCAGCACCGGCGATATGAAGAGGGGCCAGACCGTGGAGCTGGAGGGCAAGCTCTACACCGTGGTGGAGTACCAGCTCTTCAAGCTGGGCAAGGGCAACTCCGAGGCCCGCATCAGGATCAAGTTCCGCGACCTCCTCACCGGCAACCCTATCGAGCGCTCCTTCCATACCGACGCCCGCCTGCCCCGGGCTAACCTGGAGCGTCGCCCCGCCCAGTTCCTCTACTCCGACGGCGACCTCTACCATTTCATGGACTCCCAGACCTTCGAGCAGTTCCCCCTGGAGCGGCGCGCCCTGGCGGACTCCGTCAACTACCTGAGTGAGGGGCTGAGCCTGCAGGTCCTGGTCCACAACGACCGGCCCATCGGGGTGGAGCTGCCCATCAACGTGGACCTGAAGATCGCCGAGACGGGACCTGCTTACCGGGGCGACACCGCCTCCGCCGGCACCAAGCCCGCCACCATGGAGAGCGGCCTCGTCGTGCAGGTGCCCATGTTCCTGGACACCGGCGACGTGATTCGCCTGGACACCCGCTCCGGCCAGTACGTGGAGCGGGTCACGGCGGCCCCGTAGCCAGGGTTATTCTTGCTGTCTCCACCTGCCTGAGCGCGTCCCTAAAGGAGGAGCGGCATGGCGAAAGGCAGAGCAGCCTCCAAGAGCGGCCCAGAGATACTACAGATGCCATCGCAGAAGATGGCTGTCGTCCACACCCACGGCGACCCCAACGTGGTGGGCCCGCAGGTCTTCCCCGCCCTCTACGGCGCGGTCTACACCCTGAAGTTCGCCCTCAAAAAGAAGGGTGTGGAGTTCAAGGTCGGCCCTCCCCGCGCCCGCTGGCCCAACGCTCACCAGTCACCCAAGGAGCAGTGGACTGGCATCTGGGGGCTCGCCATCCCCGAGGACACACCGGCGCTCACTCAGAAGGTGCCGGGCGTCGAGGTCAAGGTGGAGGAGTGGCGGTACGGCACGGTGGCGCAGGTCCTGCACGTCGGGCCCTACTCGGAGGAGATGCCCACCGTGGAGCGCCTCCACCGGTTCATTGCCGAGAACGGCTACGAGATAGCCGGGGTCCATGAGGAAGAGTACCTGACCACGCCCAAGGCGAAGGTGCAGAAGACCGTAATCCGGTATCCCATCAGAAAGAAGGAGTAGTCCCCGGCTCGCGGGGGGCCGCTATGCAAGTCCTGACCGTCGGGCAGGTGCTCAGCTACCTCCAGAGCCTGCTGGGAGCCGACCGGCTGCTGGGCGATATCTGGATCAGCGGGGAGGTCTCCAACCTCAACCGCTCCGCCGCGGGCCACGCCTACTTCACCCTGAAGGACGCCAAGGCGCAGCTCCGCTGCGTGATGTTCCGCTCCGCCAGCGCCCGCTCCGGCGCCTACGACAACGCCGAGGGGCTGGCTAACGGCGTGGCTGTAGTGGCCCACGGCCGCCTGGCTGTCTACGAGGCCCGGGGCGACCTGCAACTGGTCGTGGACCTGGTGCAGCCGGAGGGGGCGGGCCGGCAGCACCTGGAGTTCCAGCGGCTGCGGGCCAAGCTGGAGGCGGAGGGGCTGTTCGATCCCGCCCGCAAGCGCCCGCTGCCCCGCTTCCCACGGCGCATCGGTGTGGTCACCTCGCCCCGGGGCGCTGTCCTTCACGACATCCAGCAGGTGGTCGGGCGGCGCTACCCCATCGTCGAGCTGGTGCTGGCCCCCTGCCAGGTCCAGGGCGAGGGCGCCGCGGCCACCATCGCCGCCGCCGTCCAGAAGCTCAACCAGCGGGGCGATCTGGACCTCATCATCGTGGCGCGGGGCGGCGGCTCCCTGGAGGAGCTCTGGCCCTTCAACGAGGAGACGGTGGCCCGCGCTATCTATGCCAGCAAGGCTCCTGTGGTCAGCGCCGTCGGCCACGAGACCGACTACACGATCGCGGACCTGGTGGCCGACGTCAGGGCGCCCACACCATCGGCCGCCGCCGCCCAGGCCGTGCCCGACCGGCAGGAGCTCCTGCGCACGCTGGAGGCCCACCGGCGCCGGCTCCAGGACGGCCTGGGCCGCCTCCTGGCCGAGCAGCGCCGGCTGGTAGAGGGTGACGCCCGCCGCGCCCAGGCTGCGCTCCCCTCCCCGGCCAGGCTCCGCCAGGCTACGGACGAGCTGCTGCGCGAGCTGTCCGCCTGGGTGGCGCGGAGCATCTCCCAACGCCGGGAGCGGCTCCAGGGACGCCTGGCCCATCTCCAGTCGCTGGGGCCTCAGAGCACCCTGGAGCGTGGCTACGCCCTGGTGTACCAGGGCTCGGACGGACGCCTGGTGACGTCCATCGGCGAGGTGAGCGCGGGCGCGGAGGTGCAGGTCAGGGTGCAGGACGGGGCGTTCCCGGCCCAGGTCAGCGGGCCCGGGGAGCCGAATCCGTAGCAGACTGCCAGGATAGCGGGCTAGAAGTCACCGCCCTCGATGATAATGAGGAAGATGAGCACAGCGGCCATGGTGAACCAGGAAACGGCGAGCAGTACTTTGACCAGCATACCAGCAGGGGTTCGGAGGCTTTCCGAAATCACCTCCCAATCGAAGCCGACCATGCGCTCAAGCACCCCTATCCTCACTCCGAAAAC
>JACQGV010000002.1 GCA_016199375.1 Chloroflexota bacterium
TGCTCGAAGGAGGCCCTGCGTTCCTGGCTGGTGGGAGCCATGGGGGCCGGGGCTAGGGGAGCTGGCATGGCTGCTGCGCCCCGCGCTTCACGGCTTCTCCTCCGCCTCGCCCCCCGCCCCTTCGCTGTCTTTAGCTGGGGCCTCCTCCTGGGCTGGTGCGGCCTCGCCCGTTAGCACCCGCAGCCCGGCGGCCAGCTCGGCGGCATCGGGCTCCTCGCGTATGCCCATGAGGGAGGAGTCCAGGTAGCTGCTCTCGCCCTCCTTGCCGGTCAGGGCGGCCAAGAGGGCTGGTTGCTGAGCGAGCTGAATCTTCTCCTCGGTGAAGTCGATGGACTGGGCGGGGATGAGCTTGCCGATGATGACGTTCTCCTTGAGACCCAAGAGCCGGTCAACGCTGCCCTGCAGGGCGGCCTCGGTGAGGACCCGGGTGGTCTCCTGGAAGGAGGCTGCCGCCAGGAAGCTATAGGTGTTCAGGGAGGCTTTGGTCACCCCCAGCAGCACCGCCTGGGCCGTGGCGGGCTCCCCGCCCTCGGCCAGGACTTTAGCGTTGATGGCCTCGTACTGGAAGCGGTCCACCAGTTCGCCAGGCAGCAACTCGGTATCGCCGGGGTTGTCCACCCGGACCTTGCGGAGCATCTGCCGCACGATGACCTCGATGTGCTTGTCGTTGATGCTGACGCCCTGGGAGCGGTAGACGCGCTGCACCTCGTCCACCAGGTAGCGCTGCACTGCCTCCCGCCCCACTATGCGCAGGATGTCCTGGGGGTTCATGGCGCCATCGGTCAGCTGCTCACCGGCCTTCACCCGCTGGCGGTCCTCCACCCGAATGCGGGCGGCGGCCGGCATGGGGTACTGGCGCTCGTCAGTCTCTTCGTAATAGACGACGACGTGGTCTTTTTCCACCGCCACCTTGCCTGCCAGGCGAGCGATCACGGGCTGGGCCTCGGCCACGGGCACGAGCTCCTTGCTGCCCCCCTTATGCGCCAGCTTTTGGGCCATGACCTGCCCGGCTTCCACCTCCTCTCCTTCGCGGACCAGCATGGTGTAGCCCTTGGGCAAGGGATACTCGTCACGATAGACCTCGGAGCTAACTACCCGCAGGAGCCGGCTGCCGCCTTCCTCGCGCTCGATCTGTACCACGCCGTCAATCTCGGAGATGATGGCCTGGCCGCGGGGCGTGCGGGCCTCAAAGAGCTCCTCGATGCGAGGGAGTCCCGAGGTGATGTCCACGCCGGCGATGCCACCGGTATGGAAGGTGCGCATGGTGAGCTGGGTGCCGGGCTCGCCGATGCTCTGGGCGGCGATGATGCCGACGGCCTCTCTCATGCTAACCAGCTTGCCGCGCGCCAGGCTGCGGCCGTAGCAGAGCCGGCAGACCCCGCGGCGGGCCTGGCAGGTCAGGGCAGAGCGTACGTAGACCTCCTTGATCCGGGCCTCCTGAAGCTTGCGGATCTTCTCCTCGTCCAGCTCCTGGTTGCGCTCCACCAGGACCTCGCCCGTCTCGGGATGGGCGAGGGGGCGGGCCGCCATGCGGCCCAGCAGCTTCTCGGCGAAGGAGCCCAGCAGGGCCCCTTCGGGCGGCTCGCGCACCCAAGTCCCGTCCGGGGTGCCGCATTCCTCCTCGAGCACAACCACGTCCTGGGACACGTCTACCAGGCGGCGGGTGAGGTAGCCGGAGTCAGCCGTGCGGAGGGCGGTGTCCGCCAACCCCTTGCGGGCGCCGTGAGTGGAGATGAAGTACTCCAGCACCGTAAGCCCCTCTTTGAAGGAGGAGCGGATGGGCAGGTCAATAATGCGGCCGGAGGGATCGCTCATGAGGCCGCGCATGCCCGCCATCTGGCGGATCTGGGCGATGTTACCCTTGGCCCCGGAGGTCGCCATCATGTAGACGGAGCCGTAGCGGTGAAGCGACTGGGAGATGGAGTTGGAGATCTCATCGGTGGTGTGAGTCCAGATCTCTACGGCGCTGTTGTAGCGCTCCTCGTCGGTGATGAGGCCGCGCTGGTACTGCTGCTCGATCTCAGCGATGTGGCGGTCTGCCTCGGCGATGATCGCGGCCTTGTTGGACGGGGCCTCGATGTCGTGCATGGCGATGGTGACGCCACTGCGGGTGGAGTACCGGAACCCCAGGGCCTTGATACTATCCAGGATTGCGGCCGCCTGCTCGCTCCCCGCCACCTGATAGACCTGGGCCGCCACTTCCTTGAGCAGCTTTTTGTCCATGGTCTCGTTGCGGAAGGGCATTTGGGGCGGCAGGGTCTCGTTGAAGATAATCCGGCCCACGCTGGTCTCGATAAGCTCGGGGACCCCGCGGGCCGGCTCCTTGACCTTGATCTTTGCCTGGAGGTGCACATGGCCCAGCTCATGCACTAGGCGCGCTTCGGCGAAGCTGCCGAACGCGGAGCCCTCACCGCGGGCACCGGGCCGGATGACGGTGAGGTAGTAGCACCCCAGCACCATGTCCAGGGTAGGGGCGACGATGGGGTCCCCGGAGCTGGGAGAGAGCATGTTGTAGGTGGATAGCATAATCTGCCGGGCTTCCTTCACCGCCCAGCGGGAGAGGGGTACGTGGACGGCCATCTGGTCGCCATCGAAATCGGCGTTGAAGGCTGTGCACACCAGGGGGTGGATCTGGATGGCGGAGCCCTCGATCAGGACGGGCTCGAAGGCCTGGATGCCCAGCCGGTGCAGGGTGGGGGCCCGGTTTAGGAGCACCGGACGGTCCTTGATGACCTCCTCCAGAACGTCCCAGACCTCCGGCCGCACCCGCTCGGCGATGCGCTTGGCGCTCTTTATGTTGTGGGCGAATCCCCTGGCCACCAAGCGCTGCATGACAAAGGGCTTGAAGAGCTCCAGGGCCATGCGCTTGGGGAGGCCACACTGGCCCAGCTTCAGCTCCGGGCCCACCACGATGACCGAGCGGCCACTGTAGTCCACCCGTTTGCCCAGGAGGTTCTGCCGGAAGCGCCCTTGCTTGCCGCGCAGCATATCGCTCAGGCTCTTCAGCTTATGGTTGCTGGTCCCCGCCACCGCGCGCCCCCGGCGGCCGTTGTCTATGAGGCTGTCCACCGCCTCCTGGAGCATCCGCTTTTCGTTGCGGATGATGATGTCGGGCGCGCCCAGCTCCAGCAGCCGGCGCAGGCGGTTGTTGCGGTTGATGACCCGCCGGTAGAGGTCGTTCAGGTCGCTGGTCGCGAAGCGGCCTCCATCCAGTTGGACCATGGGACGCAGCTCTGGCGGCAGCACCGGCAGGACGGTGAGGATCATCCATTCGGGCTTGTTGCCGCTCTTGCGCAGGGCCTCTACTACCCGGAGCCGCTTGGTGGCCTTCTTGCGCCGCTGGCCCGAGCTGGCCTGGATCTCCTGGTAGAGCTGGTTGCGCAGGCTCTCCAGGTCCAGGTTGCGCAGGCTCTCCAGGACGGCCTCGGCGCCCATACCGGCCTTGAAGGAGAGGGGGAAGCGTTCCCTCAGCGCCCGGTACTTGGCCTCGGTAAGCAGCAGTTGTGGCCGCAGATCCTTCAGGTCCTGGAGCCGTTCGGCGAACTGGTCGCGGACCTCCTGCCGCTGCTGCTCCAGCTCCTGCTGGATAGCGGCCGCCTGCTCCTGCGCCTCCCGCTGGGCCTGTTCGATCTGGGCCTGGAGCAGATCTCGTTGGCCCTGCATCTCCGCGCCGGCGGGGCCGGCCAACTCCGCCAGGCGCTCGTCGAGGATGCGCTGGATGGCCTGTACGGAGGCCCGCTTGATGACCTCGCCCTTGGCCACGACCTGGTGGTCCTCAAAGACGACGTCTTTGGTGGCTTTCTTGCCCCGGCGCCCCCCGAGCTCGTCCTGGAGAGCGACGGCGGCCTGCCGCAGGGCCTTGGCCTCGTCCGAGTCCGCGCTGGTGGCCTGGGCCAACTCCTCTTGCAGCTCCTTCAACCGCTGCTCTAGCCCGGCTTGTACGGCGGCGAGCCGTTCACTGGCGGCGGCCTCTTTGGGCTCCAGCAACCGCTGCAGCTCCTCGTTAGTTTCGGTGATGGCTTGCTGCCGGGCCTCTTCGTCCACGGAGGTGACGATGAACTGGGCGAAATACAAGACCCGCTCCAGGCTGCGGGGCGACATGTCCAGCAGCAGCCCCAGGCGGCTGGGAGTCCCCTTCATAAACCAGATGTGGGAGACGGGGGCGGCCAGCTCGATGTGGCCCATCCGCTCGCGCCGGACCTTGGCCCGGGCCACCTCCACGCCGCACTTGTCGCAGATGATGCCCCGGTAGCGGACCCGCTTGTATTTTCCGCAGTAGCACTCGAAGTCCTTGGTGGGGCCGAAGATCCGCTCGCAGAACAGCCCGTCCTTCTCTGGCTTCAACGTCCGGTAGTTGATGGTCTCAGGCTTGGTGACCTCCCCGTAAGACCAGCTTCTTATCTGCTCCGGTGAGGCCAGGGAGATGCGCACGGCACTGAAATCGTTCACTTCCAGCATGCTGCTCTCACTCCTTAAGGATGACGGGCGGGGGTGTGGGCAGGCGACTAGAGGCGCGGCTGCTCGGCGCCTTCGCCGCTCACCTCGCTGATGTGGGTCTCAAAGCCAGCCAGGTTGATGCCCAGCTCGGGCACGTCGGCGCTGGTCTCCTCCAAGAACGGGACCCGCTCCTCCTCGTCGTTCAGGACCTCCACGGCCAGGCCCAGGCTCTGGAGCTCCTTCACCAGGACCTTGAAGGACTCGGGCACGCCCGGCTCCTGGATGTTTTCGCCCTTGACGATGGCCTCGTAGGTCTTGACCCTTCCGACTATGTCGTCGGACTTGACGGTGAGCAACTCCTGGAGGACGTGGGCGGCGCCGTAGGCTTCCAGGGCCCAGACCTCCATCTCGCCGAAGCGCTGGCCGCCGAACTGGGCCTTGCCGCCCAGGGGCTGCTGAGTGATGAGGCTGTAGGGCCCGGTGCTGCGGGCGTGGATCTTGTCCTCCACCAGGTGGATCAGTTTCAGCATGTAGATGTATCCCACCGTGACCGGCTGGTCGAAGGGATCGCCGGTGCGCCCATCGTAGAGGGTGCTCTTGCCGAAGGTCGGGGGCGCCTGGCCGGTCTCTTTGTACAGCCGCCTGGCCTCGGCCTCCAGCTCTTCCAAGCCCTTGCCCGCCGGTTGCAGGCCGCGCTCCCTCAGCCAGAGCTCCAGGGCGACCCGCCGGGCGTAGTCGGGGTTGCCTTCATCGAACGCGGCATCCCCATCGTACCCTCCCTCCTGCAGCCAGGCCTTGGCCTTCTCCAGGTTCACGGCCGTCCGCGTGCGGCCCGCCGGTTCGATGGTGACGTCGAGGGCGCCGGCAGCCCGGACGATCCAGGAGCGGGCCAGGGCGCTCTCGATACCGCCGACATCGGGGCCGTCAAACACGGGTGTAACGGCCTTGAAGCCCAAGGTCTGGGCCGCCCAGCCCAGGTGCGTCTCCAGGATCTGGCCCA
>JACQGV010000083.1 GCA_016199375.1 Chloroflexota bacterium
ATGGGCAGGACCTGGCCGCCGAAGAATCCCGCCCACACCAGGAGGCTCCACCGCCCCAAGAGGAGCTCCTCCAGGAGCAGCCGCTCGCCCCCTTCCAGCTTGTACGCCACCGTCAGGTACTCGGCGAAGGTGAAGTAGAGGTAGAGGACGCCGAAGGCCGCCAGCATGTAGCCCAGGTAGCGGAAGTGCTTCTCGGTGAAGTACTCCTCCAGGCGGTAGACCCGACGGAAGATGAACATGAGGGTGATCAGCATCGCCACGCCGGAGTAGAGGGCGCCGACCGCGAAGTAGGGGGCGAAGATGGTGCTGTTCCAGCCCGCCCGGTAGGTCATGCCGAAGATCCAGGAGACCACCGAGTGCACGGTGACGCCGATGGGGATGATGAGGAGCATCATGATGACGGCCCCGCGCTCCAGCCGCCGGCGCTGCTCCGACTCGCCGCGCCAGCCCAGGGAGAGCAGGGTGTAGGCCCGCTGGCGCAGCCCCGATACCTTGCCCGCCAGCCGGTCCCGCAGCGCCGCCGAGTCCGGTATAAGGAACAGGTACAGGTAAATTGCGCTCGCCGTCAGGTAGGTCGTGATCGCTAGGATGTCCCAGACGATGGGGGACTGCAGGCGGCCGTAGCGGAACAGGTTCATGATGCGATCGGGCCGGCCCAGGTCCACCATCGGCATCAGGCCGCACATGAGGAGGGCCGACACGGTGGTAAGCTCTGACATGCGGGTCAGGGGGCGCCGCCATTCCGCCCCGGTGATGCGCAGGATGGCGGAGATGAACGTCCCCGCCATGCTCACGCCGCTGAAGAAGACGAAGTTGGAGATGTACAGACCCCAGGTCACCGTGTCGCGCATCCCCGTGGTGGCGAGCCCCTTCCGGATCTGGGTGGCATAGGCGAAGAGGCCGAAGCCGGTGAGCAGGACCAGCACCGCCAGCCACAGGTACCACCCGCGGGACGTATGGGTGAGGGGGCGATAGACCCGCTCTTCCAGCCGCTGTCCTCGTTCCTCAAGCCGCGCAATCATTTCTTATGCCCCCCATGCGGACTCTCTAGGGTCGCGCCCAGCTCCTGCCAGGTCCGGGCCGGCTTGGGCTTGCGTGTCTCGTTGAGGTCGTGGCCGTACTCCTGGCCGTGGCCGGGGAGGTACCATACCCGGGGCCGCGTCCCCAGGTCCTCCTTCAGGCGGAACGCGCTGTGGTCGGCCAGGAAGGTCGAGAGCTTGACCACCTCCTTGCCGTTGGTGGCGATGTCCTCCGTGAAGTCGCCTAGGTAGATGGCGTACATGGGGCAGGCCTCGGCGCAGGCGGGGAGCTTGCCGTCCTTGACGCGATGGGCGCAGAGCATGCACTTCTCCACCGTGCCGCGGCGGTGGGGGACGGGGTACTGGGGGCTGTAGTTGGCGAGGGCGGCGCCCGCGGGGTTCTCCGGCTCCCCCCAGTTGAAAACGCGGACGCCGTAGGGGCAGGCGGCCATGCACATGCGGCAGCCGATGCAGCGGTCATGGTTGATCAGGGTGATCCCCTCCTCCGTTCTGTAGGTGGCCTTCACGGGGCACACGTTCACGCAAGGCGGGTTCTCGCACTGCATGCAGGGGCGGGGGAAAAAGTACCCGTGGCCCGCGGCTCCCTCCGCCTCGAACACCCGGATCCACTCCTGGCCTTTGGGGACGAAGTGCTCGGCGTTGCAGCCCTCGATGCACTGGGGCGGCTCGCCGCGGGTGACGCAGCCCTCGCACTTGCGCAGGTCGAAGACCAGCGCCCACTGGCGCAGCCGGCCCTGGGTCTTGCTCTCCGCCCCCGCCGCGGCGCCGGTGGCCTTGGCCAAGGACAGCCCCAAGACCGGCGCGGCGACGGCGGCGACGCCGGCGGCTCCCAGCAGCTTCAGCAACTGCCGTCGGCTCACCTGCCCCTTAGCGAAGTTCTCGTCCCTCTCCATGCCGTTGCGTCCTCTCGTTTGGCGGACTCTTTGGGCCTCTGCTTCCTCTCCAGCTGCTGCTAGTCTGGACGCCAGGGGAAGCAGTGACATCCGAGGGAGTGCCTGTTTTTGACCAGGTGGAAATACCTACGCTTGAAAAGTAGGTACACTCGTGTCGGCAAAGGAGTAGGTGCTATTATCGAAAGGGAGAGACGTAGTCGTGGAGCCTATTCGGATCGTCCTGGCTGAGGACCATTCCCTGGTTCGGGAAGGCACGCGCCGCATCCTGGAGCAGAGCGCCGACCTCACCGTGGTCGGCGATGCCGGCGACGGCCAGCAGGCGCTGGAGCTGGTCCAGCGCCTGCAGCCCGACGTGGCCATCCTGGATATCCGTATGCCGAAGCTCAACGGCATCGAGGTCGTCCGCCGGATGAAGGAATGCTCCCCCCGCACCAAGGCGCTGATGCTGACGGCCTACGACGATGACGACTACATCCTGGCTTTGATGGAGGCCGGTGCCTCGGGCTACCTCCTCAAGACGGCGCGGGCGGACGAGCTGGTGGAGGCTGTCCGGAGCGTCCACCAGGGCGAGCCGGTCCTCCATCCCGCCATCGCCGCCAAGGTGGCGCGTCTGTGGGGGCACCGCCAGGCCGTGGTCGAAAGGGAACAATCCGAGCAGCTCAGCCCCCGCGAGCGGGAGGTGCTGGGGCTGGCGGCGAAGGGACTCCGCAACAAGGCCATAGCCGACAAGCTGAATATCAGCGTGCGCACGGTCGAGGGGCACTTCAATAGCATCCTCACCAAGCTGGGCGTCTCGTCCCGCATCGAAGCTGTGCTCTTCGCCGCATCCCGCCACTGGGTCACGTTAGAGGAAGAGGCCACCCATGAGCGGGACTGAGGTGGCGGCGCGAGAGGCGCCCGAGAGTCCTGCCGTGCCCGACTCTCAGGGTTGGCTCGACCGCGGCATGCGCTGGCTCTGTCCTTATCGCCCCCCGTTCCGGGACCGGCGCTTCTGGGTGGTGCAGGGCCTCGTTGTCCTGGTGGCGGCTGTCCATACCTACGCCGAGGCCTTTGAAGTCCTGGGGCGCGCGGGCGGCTTCCAGCCGCTCTACTTCGTGCCCAGCGCCCTGTTCTTCATACCGGTCGTATACGCCGCCCTCAACTTCGGCTTGGCCGGAGCTGTAGCCACCGCTCTGTGGTCCACCTTCCTCACCGTCCCCAACTGGGTGGTGTACCACGAGGGATGGGACCGGGCCGGCTGCATGTTCCAGGTCGGGGTTGTGGACGCGATCGCGGTGTTCGTGGGCCAGCGGGTTGAGCGGGAGATGAGCGCCCGGCGGCGGGCGGAGGCCGCCGGCGCCGCGCTAACGGCCTCCGAGATGAAGTACCGGGGCCTGTTCGAGTCCAGCCCGGTGCCAATCCTTGTGCTCGACCCCACCGGCCTGGTGTTGGAGGCGAATCCAGCCGCGGGGGCCTTGTTTGGGAAGGGGCAGGCCAATCTGAAGGACATGCCTGTGGCGGAGCTGGTTGGGCCTGCCGGCGCCGAGCAGCTCCTGGGCTCCCTGCAGGAGCGCGGGC
>JACQGV010000090.1 GCA_016199375.1 Chloroflexota bacterium
CGCCTGGGCTGGGTCTGTCGGGGGAGTGGGCCGCTGGATGCTCATCGGTACACCTCCGGGTTCACGCAATGGGGCAGCCGCTCGCCGCGCAGCCCCGCCAGGAGATTGTCCACCGCCATGGCAGCCATCTTCGCCCGGGTCTGGAGGCTGGCGCTACCGATGTGGGGGAGCACCAGCACATTGGGCAGCGCCAGCGTGGGGTCGCCCGCTGGCAGGGGCTCGGGGTCGGTCACATCGAGCCCCGCCGCCGCGATGGTGCCAGCGCGCAGCGCGGCGTAGAGCGCGCGCTGGTCCACCACCGGCCCTCGGGCAGTGTTGATGAGCACGGCGGTGGGCTTCATCGCCCTCAGCTCCGCAGCCCCGATCAGGTGCCTGGTATCCGCCGTCAGCGGCACGTGCAGGCTCACGAAGTCCGTGGCCGCCAGCAGCTCGTGTAGGGCAGGGACGAAGGTCAGGCCCAAGGCCGATTCCGCCTCGGGGCGCCGGGACCGGCTGTGGTACAGGACTCGCATGTCGAAGCCCCGCGCACGCTTCGCCATCTCCAGCCCGATGCGCCCCAGCCCCACGATGCCCAGGGTAGCGTGGTGTACCTCCCATCCCAAAAGGGCGGTAGGGCTCCAGGCCCGCCAGCGCCCCGCCTTCACGTACTCCGCCGCCTCGACGACCCGGCGGGCGGCGGCCAGCAGCAGGGCAAAGGCCAGGTCCGCCGTAGTCTCCGTAAGGACACCGGGCGTGTGTCCCACCGGTATCCCACGGCGGGTGCAGGCTGCCACCGCGATGTTGTCATAGCCCACGGCCATGGTGCTCACCACCCTGAGCGCGCTGCCAGCCGCCGCCAGCGCCTCCTCGTCCACCCCCTCCGTCAACAGACAGAGCAGTCCCTCCACCCCGGACAGGGAGGCCAGGAACGCCGGGCGCGGCGGCGGCTCCTCGTCCTCCCAGAGCCGCAGGTCCAGGGGCTCCCGGCGCAGCCGCTCCAGGGCGTCCCCAGGCAGGGGGCGAGTCACCAGGACCTTGGGTAGCATGGCACGCTCCTTGCTGCCCATGCTACACTGCTAACGAGCCTGGAGCAAAGTATAAAGCCGAAAATCGTCGGGAGGACTCTTTTGGCCAAGGCCCAGCCGAAACCCAAGCCGGAGCTCCTGCGGGTGGCTCTCGCCCAGATGGAGCCCCACCTCTTCGAGAAGAAGCGCAACCTGGACCGGGCCAGCGAGCTGCTGGATGTAGCAGCCCACCGCGGCGCCAAGCTCGTTGTCTTTCCCGAATGCGCCATCACCGGCTACGTCTTCGCCAGCCGCGACGAGGCCCTGCCTCTCGCGGAGCCCGTGCCCGGCCCCAGCACAGATGCCCTGGCCCAGGTCTGCGCCAAGCTCGAAGTCCACACCGTCGTGGGCCTCCTGGAGACAGACGGCGAGCACCTCTATAACGCGGCCGCTCTCATCGGTCCTCAGGGCCTCATCGGCGCCTACCGGAAGGTGCACCTGCCGTACCTGGGAGTAGACCGCTTCGCAGATGGCGGCGCCGGGCCTTTCCCGGTCTACGAGACGCCCCTGGGAAAGATCGGGCTACTGATATGCTACGACGCCACCTTCCCCGAGGCCGCGCGGGCCCTGGCGCTGGGTGGCGCGGAGATCATCGCTCTGCCCACCAACTGGCCCAGCGGCCGGGAGAAAGTGCCTGCCTTTGTGGTGAACAGCCGTGCCCTGGAGAACCGGGTGCACTTCCTGGCCTGCAACCGCACCGGCAAGGAGCGTGGCTTCACCTTCATCGGCCAGAGCAAGATCGCCGATGCCACGGGCGAGACTCGGGCCTACGCCGACAACTTTGAAGAGATAGTCTACGCCGATCTCGACCTGGAGCAGGCCCGCAACAAGACCCTCGTCTTTGTCCCTGGCCAGTTTGAGCTCCACACCTTCGAGGACCGCCGCCCCGAGCTCTATGGGGCCCTGACCCACCCCGTGCAAGAGCCTGTGCCATCGGCACGGTAATACATGGACACGGCTGAGCCCTCCGGCCTCTCCCGCGTTGCCGCCAGCTTCGCCCGGGCCGTCGCCAGCCCCGACGAGGAGCTAGACCTGGCCCTGGCCTCCCTGGCCATCGCCCAGGCTGAATACGCCGATCTGGTTCCGCGCACCTACGTTCTGAAGCTGGACGGCCTGGGCTACACCCTCAAGGACCGGCTCGGCGACCAGCGCAACCCCTATGCTGTCATCGGCGCCATCAACACCTACCTCTTCGGCGAGCTCGGCTTCAAGGGCAACGTTGACCAGTACTACGATCCTCGCAACACCTTCCTGAATGACGTTCTCGACCGCCGCCTGGGCATCCCCATCACCCTGTCCACCATCTACATGGAGCTGGGGAGGCGCATCGGCTTCCCCTTCGGCGGCGTGGGCCTGCCGGGCCACTTTCTCATAAAGTGCCCGGAACCCTATAACGAGGTCTTCGTAGACCCCTTCAACAACGGAGCGATCCTCTCCGCCGATGATTGCGCCGAGTTGGTACGGAGGGTCTCCGGGGGGCAGGTCGAGTTCCAGGAGCACTTCCTCGCCACCGTCACCAAGAAGCAGATGCTGGCCCGCATGCTCAACAATCTGAAGGGCGTCTACCTCAGCACCCAGCAGTACCCCAAAGCCCTGGTCATCGTCCAGCTCCTTCTCACCCTGAGCCCCTGGGCCCTCCCCGAGATCCGCGACCGCGGCATGATCCGCAGCTACCTGCGCGACTACGAGGGCGGCCTCGGCGACCTGGAGACCTACCTCCAGTACTGCCCCGCCGCCGATGATGCCGACGTGGTGCGCCACAACATAGACTCCCTCAAGCGTCTCCTCGGCCGTCAGCCCCGCTAGTGTCCCGTTTCAGAGATTCGTTGAACAAGTCCTAGGGGGATTAGCAAGGGGGCCTGCCTGCTCCCAGGCCAAGCCAGGCCGCCGAAGCCCTAGCCCCACCTCTTGATCATCTGGTCCTCGTAGGCCAGGTCAACATCGTGGCCCAGCTTGCCGGGAGTGAACTCGATGCGCTCCAGGC
>JACQGV010000087.1 GCA_016199375.1 Chloroflexota bacterium
CTCTCAACCTGGACAATAGATGGAACAGCCCCGAATCCTAGCAAGGTGATGAAAAAGGGGGATGGTTCGCTGGACTTTTTCAGCAGCCTGCTAGGCTCATGGTTCGACAGGCTCACCATGAGAGTGAAAAGACCGCTCGTCCTGAGCCTGTCGAAGGACGAGCCCCCGTCTAGGGACCACTACGCAGACCCGAGCGGCCAGGGAGGTGAGCATGCGCACCATCCACGCCGATAAGATCAGCCAGGCCGTGGCCCGCCTGGTTGTGGAGGCGAACACCGTGCTGGGGGAGGACATGCTGCGGGCCTTCGACCGCGCCCTCGCCCGCGAGTCCTCCCCCGCGGGCCGCAGCGTCCTCATCATGCTCCAGGACAACGCCCGTCTCTCGCGGGAGGAGGGCGCAGCCTACTGCCAGGACACCGGCTTCGCCATCGCCTTCGTGGAGGTCGGCAGCGAGGTCCACATCGAGGGCGGCACCCTCCAGCAAGCTATAGATGAGGGCGTGCGCCGGGGCTACAAGGAGGGGTTCCTCCGCGCCTCCATCGTCCAGGACCCCCTCTTCAACCGCAAGAACACGGGCGATAACACCCCGGCGGTCGTCCACATCGAGCAGGTGCCCGGCGAGCGCCTGGCGATCACCATGATGGCCAAGGGCGGCGGGTGCGAGAACCGCAGCCAGTTCAAGATGCTCAAGCCCTCCGACGGGCTGCCCGGAGTCATGGACTTCATCGTGGGCTGCATCGCCAACGCGGGGCCCGACGCCTGCCCGCCCCTCATCGCCGGGGTGGGCCTCGGCGGCACCTTCGAGAAGGCGGCGCTCCTCTCCAAGAAGGCCCTGCTACGGGAGCTGGGCTCGCCCAACCCCGACCCCAAGCTCGATGAGCTGGAACGCAACGCCCTGGAGCGGGCCAACAAGCTCGGTATCGGGCCCCAGGGCTACGGGGGCGACACTACCGCCCTCGCCGTCCAAATCCTCAGCTACCCCTGCCACATCGCCAGCCTGCCCGTGGCCGTCACCATCGAGTGCCACGCCCACCGCCACAAGCACGTGGAGCTGTAACACCAGGAGCGTAGCCATGCCGCAAACAAGCGCCCCCGCCCCGCGCAAGCCCGTGCGCCCGCCCCTGGCCGACGCGGACACAGAGGCCCTGCGCGCCGGCGACCTGGTCGCCATCACCGGCGTCCTCTACACCGCCCGCGACGCGGCCCACGCGCTGATGATCGCGGCCCTGGACGCCGGCAAGCCCCTCCCCTTCGATGTCAAGGGGCAGATCATCTACTACGTGGGCCCCACGCCCCCTCGCCCCGGCCAGGTCATCGGCTCGGCGGGCCCCACCACCGCGGGCCGCATGGACGCCTACGCGCCGCGGCTGCTCGCCCTGGGGCTCAAGGGGATGATCGGCAAAGGCTACCGCAATCAGGAGGTCAAGGACGCCCTCAAGCGCCACAAGGCCATCTACCTCGGGGCCGTCGGCGGCGCCGGGGCCTACCTGCGCAAGCACATCATCAAGGTGGAGATGGTAGCCTACGAGGACCTGGGCACGGAGGCGGTCCGGCGGCTGGAGGTGGTGGACTTCCCCGCCATCGTCATCAACGACTGCTTCGGCGGAGACCTCTACGCCGCCGGGCAGCGCCAGTACCAGCATGCCTAGAGCTTGTTCCTTCAAAAACCCCAGGGGGCGGAGCCCCGGAGTTTACCCTGAGCGTAGCCGCAGGGCCGGGGGAACTGGGGGTGTCCCCCGGAACCGCTTTTTTCGTCCCCCTCTCCAGCTGGAGAGGGGGCCAGGGGGTGAGGTATGCCTTGTTGGCCCCGAGCCCCTGTGCTACACTCGCGCGGGCCGTTTCAGCTATCCAGGATGAGGGCCTATGCTGCAACATGATGTCATCGTCGTAGGCGGAGGGCTGGCGGGGATGCGGGCGGCCCTGGAAGCCAAACGCCGCCACGCCGATGTCGCCCTGATCTCCAAGGTCCACCCTGTCCGCAGCCACTCCGTGGCCGCCCAGGGCGGGATCAACGCCCCCCTGGGACAGAGCGACACCTGGGAGTCCCACGCCTACGACACCGTCAAGGGCTCCGACTACCTGGGCGACCAGGACGCCATCGAGGCCCTCTCCCGCGAGGCGGCCCAGGCCGTCGTTGACCTGGAGAACATGGGCGTCGCCTTCTATCGCGGCCCCGACGGGCGGCTGGCGCCCCGCAACTTCGGCGGCGCCTCTACCGCCCGCACCTACTTTGTGGGCGCCATCACCGGCCACGCCATCCTCCACGTGATGTACGAGCAGCTCCTGCGGGCCGGCGTCAAGATTTACGAGGAGTGGTTCGTCACCAGCCTCGTCAACGAAGGCGGCTTCACGGCTGGGCTAGTGGCGCAAGAGCTGCTCACCGGGCGGTTCCACCCCATCCAGGCCAAGGCCATCATCCTCTGCACCGGAGGCTGCGGGCGGGTCTACGAGCCCAGCACCAACGCTCTCATCTGCACCGGCGACGGCATGTCCCTGGCCTGGCGGGCGGGGGCGCCCCTCATGGACATGGAGATGGTCCAGTACCATCCCACCACCCTGCCCAGCAACGGCGCCCTCATGACCGAGGGCGCCCGGGGCGACGGCGCCTACCTGCGCAACGCCCTGGGCGACCGCTTCATGAGCAAGTACGCCCCCAACAAGCTGGAGCTGGCCAGCCGCGATGTGGTCTCGCGGGCCGAGCAGGTCGAGATAGACGAGGGGCGCGGGGTGGATGACGGCCTGGGCGCCAAGAGCTGCGTCTACCTCGACTGCACCCACCTGCCCCGGGAATTCATCCTGGAGCGCCTGGGCGAGATCTACGAGATCGCCCGCCAGTTCGCCAACGTGGACATCACCACGCAGCCCGTGCCCGTGCGGCCGGGCATGCACTACATGATGGGCGGCATCAAGACCAATGTGGACGGCCGCACCCGCGTCCCCGGGCTCTACGCCGCCGGGGAGTGTGCCTGCGTCAGCGTCCACGGCGGCAACCGCCTGGGCGCCAACTCCCTCCTGGACACCGTCATCTTCGGACGCCGCGCCGGCGCCCACGCCGCCGAGTTCGCCCGCCAGGTGGAGTTCCGGCCTCTATCCGAGGGCGCCGTGCTCGACTCCGAGCGGCGAGCGCAGGAGGTCCTGGGCCGGCCCGCCAACGGCGACAGCATCGCCAAGGTCAGGATGGAGCTGGGCCAGACCATGCACCAGTACGCGGGGGTCTGGCGCGACGGCAAGGGGCTCAACACCGCCCTGAGCCGCATCTACAGTCTCAAGGAACGCTATCAGAGAGCCCCCGTCCAGGACAAGGGCAAGGTCTTCAACACCAACCTCGTCTTCCACTGGGAGCTGGGCTACATGCTGGACAACGCCGAGGCCATCCTGGTCTCGGCCATCCACCGCACCGAGAGCCGGGGGGCCCACTACCGCACCGACTGCCCGGAGCGGGACGACCAGAGCTGGCTGAAGCATATCGTGCTCGACTACCGGCCCGGCGCCGCGCCCGGCATCCAGTACGCCCCCGTCACCATAACCCGGTGGAAGCCGGAAAAGCGCGTCTACTAGGGGAGGCCCCATGCAGGTCACCTACCTGGTCAAGCGCCTCAACCCCGAGAGGGAGAGGAGCCCCCGCTTCGAGCAGTTCAGCCTCGAAGTTGGAGAGTACGACTCCGTCCTCGATGGCCTGATCAAGGTCCGGGAGGAGCTGGACGGCAGCCTGGCCCTGCGCTGCTCCTGCCGGGCCGCCATCTGCGGCTCCTGCGCCATGCGGGTCAACGGCGAGCCCCGGCTCATGTGCAAGACCAGAGTCCGGGACGTCGCCGAGGACGGTCAGGTCAAGGTCGAGCCCATCGGCAACCTGCCCGTGCTGAAGGACCTAGTGGTGGACATGGGCCCGTTCTGGGAGAAGGTCCGGGCGGTCAAGCCCTGGCTGGAGCCGCCCCCCGAGAAACCCGAGCGGGAGTACCTGGCCCCCAACGAGGCGATGCGCGAGGTCGTGGGGGCGCTGGCCTGCGTCATGTGCGGCGCCTGCGTCTCCAACTGCACCGTCTGGGAGGTGGACCCCAACTTCCTGGGGCCCGCCGCCCTCGCCAAGGCCCACCGCTTCGTGGCCGACCCCCGCAACAGCGATAACGCCGAGCGGCTGAAGCAGCTGGGCGAGTATACGGGCATCTGGGACTGCACCCACTGCTTCTACTGCGTGCAGGCCTGCCCCAAGGACGTGGCGCCCATGGAGCGCATCCTGGCCCTGCGCCGGGAGGCCATCGCCCACGGCTACACCAACCACAACGGCGTGCGCCACAGCGACTCCTTCGCCCAGTCGGTCAAGCAGAGCGGCTCGCTCAACGAGGGCCGGCTGGCGGTGGAGTCCCAGGGCTACCTGAACCTGCCCGCGCTGCTGGGCCTGCTCCCCGTAGGGCTGCGGGCGCTGCGGGCCGGCAAGATGCCCTCCCCGTTCCACCACAAGCGCCCGGGCGCCGCGCACGTGAAGCGCATCTTTGAGAAAGTGGAGGGACCGCGATCGTGAAGTACGCCTGGTATCCGGGCTGCGTCTCCCAGGGTGGCTGCCCGGAGCTATACACGTCCATGGCAAAGGTCTGCTCCGTGCTGGGCATCGAGCTGGAGGAGCTCAAGGGGGCGGCCTGCACCGGCGCCGGCGTCCTCACCGAGCGCAACCCCGAGCTGGCCGACACCCTCAACGCCCGCACCTTCGCTATGGCGGAGCAGGTGGGCGCGCCCCTGCTCACCAACTGCAGCACCTGCCAGGGGGTCATGAGCCAGGCTAACGCCAAGCTCCAGGCAGACGCGAAGTATCGGGCCCGCGTCAATGGGCACCTGGCCGCGGAAGGGCTGGAGTACAAGGGCACCGCCGTCGTGAAGCACCTGCTGTGGGCGCTGGTGGAGGACTACGGCCTCGACAACTTCAAGGCCAAGGTCGTGCGACCCCTCGCCGGGCTCAAGGCCGCGCCCTTCTACGGCTGCTACATCCTGCGTCCCACCAAGGCCCTGGGCATAGATGAGACGCCCGCCCGCAGGCGCTACCTGGAGCTGCTCATCGCCGCCTGCGGCGCCGAGCCCGTGGACTACGACGGCAAGTTCAAGTGCTGCGGCTTCCCCATCCTCACCATGAACGAGAAGAACTCCGTGAATATGGTGGGCACCCACACCCTGGACGCCAAGGGCCACGGCGCCCACTGCATGGTCACCCCCTGCCCCCTCTGCCACCTGAACCTGGACGGCTACCAGATCAAGGCCGCCGGCATGAAGGGGCAGCAGATCAACATACCCATCCTCCACCTGCCCCAGCTCCTGGGGCTCGCCCTGGGCCTCAGCGCCAAAGAGCTGCGACTCAACCACCACATCATCTCCACCCAGGCCGTGACGGCGCTGGCGAAAGCGTAGGCCTTCGTAGCATCCAAGAAAGCCCCGTCCGCGATAGGGAAGAGCCCCCTCCGGCGCGAGAGGGGGCTCTTGCTTAGAACCGGCAAAACCCCGATGGCCTACATCGCCTTCATCTCGCGGCGAGTGATCCATAGCCCTATCACCAGGGTCCACAGAGAGCTCAGCAGGGCCAAAGCGGCGAAAACAAGGTCCTGGGACCTGGTGGGAGTTGAGAAGACCGAGGGTATGCCGGACACAATGACCGTGACAGCCCCCAATATGAGAAGCGCCCACCCAGCCCATTTGGGATAGACGGTGCTCAGCGCCATCCCTAGGCCTACAAAGGCCAGGGCTAGCCACCAAGCGGTGATAGTTAGCGCAAAGAGGGAGCGCGCTGCGAAAACTATAGGTTCCCCTATAGCGACACCGGCTGCCCCTTTCTCAGCGGCGAAAGTGGCCCCTATTTGGAGGGCGAAGGTAGTGGTGAAGAGACCGGCGGAGACTAGAACACCATAGAAACCCAGGCGCGCCCACACGCTAGCAGCGCCCGTGGGCATTGAGCGATAGATGTCGGCAAAGCCTATCACCAGGGACCAGATCCCCACGGCCAGCCCAAGAAAGGCTAGCTTAGCCAGGCCTGGATTCTTGGCCAGGGCTGCCATAGCCTGGGCGCTGTTAGTTGGGTCGTCGGCCCTGGGCGCCAGGATATTGAACACAACGGTAAGGATTGCCCCCACAATCAATCCAACACCGGCTATCCTTTGAAGGACATCGCCCTTATATGTCTCTGGCATGATATGTCCCTCCCTTTGCCATAAATCTGCGGACATCGTACAACTCTTTGTCAACATGGCAGACCATGGCTTGGAGCCAACGGACGGTAGGCAAGACATTGCCGTTGCAGTGGCCAGGGCGCTCGCCAGCCGCTTTAGTTAGCTGTCCGAAGCTGGTACAGCAGCAGCGTCGCCAGGGTCTTCGCGTCCTGGATTTCGCCCGTATGGGCCCGCGCCAGCGCCTCGGCCAGGGTCAGACGCACCGGCGCGATCTCCTCATCGAAATCGGGGCGGTGCTGGCTGGGGCGCAGCCGGGTGCAGAGGAAGGCGTGCAGGTACTCGGTGCAGAAGCCCGGCGCCGAGTAGAACCCGCCCAGGCGCTCCAGCCCGCCGGGCTCGTAGCCCGTCTCCTCGCCCAGCTCGCGGGCGGCGGCAGCCTCCGGCGCCTCGCCGGGCTCCAGCGTCCCCGCCGGCAGCTCCAGCAGTGTCTTGCCCGTCGCGTGGCGGTACTGGCTGACGAAGAGGATGCGCCCCTCGCCGTCCTCGGCCAGCATCACCACAGCGCCCGGGTGGACCACCACCTCACGCTGGGAATGGCGTCCGCCCGCCAGGGCCACCTCGTCCACCTGGACCTTGATGACGCGGCCCGAGAAAACGGCCTGGGAGCGGACCAGCCGCTCAGGCATCAGGAGGAGGCCTCCTGGGGCCGGAGCTGAAGCTGGCCCTGGTGCCAGGGCGAGGCCTCGGTGAGGGGCTTGACCAGGGCGATCTCGCCGCAGTCGGGGAACTTGGAGCAACGCACGCACTCGGTCCAGACCTTGCGCGGCAGCTCCATCATGGCGGCCCGTTGGAAGCCGAAGCGCTCGAAGAAGCTGGGGCGATACGTCAGACAGAAGACAGAAGCTAACCCAAGCTCCCGCGCATCCCTCAAAACCGCCTCCACCAGCAGGCCGCCCAGGCCCCCATGCTGGGCCTCCTCCCGCACCGCCAGGGACTTCAGCTCCGCCAGGTCGGCCCACACCACGTGCAGCGCCACACAGCCCAGGACCTGGCCGTCCTGGCGGACGACCCAGAAGTCGCGGATGTTCTCGTAGACCTCGGCCAGGGAACGATGGAGCATCTCGCCGGCGTCGGCGAAGTGGGTGATCAGCGCCTGCACCTGGGCCCCATCGGCCAGGGCAGCCTTCACCGCCACCGGAATCCCGGACACTGCCACTGCTCTCCCCTCTAGGCCCCAGCCGTATCTGGGCTGGCCAGGCGCCGGGTCAAGGTGCGATAGAACTCGCCCGGGGGCCGGAGCCGCAGAAAGCGGGCCACGTGCGGGCTCCGGCGCACCTTGATGGCGTCGCCGCTCTCCAGGGTGATGTGCACCTGGCCGTCCAGGCTGAGCATCGCCTGATGGTCGGTCTGCACCAGCAGGCAGATGACGCCGCCGCCCGGCAGCACCAGTGTGTTGGAGAGGCTCAGATGGGGCGTGATGGGAGTCAGGATAAGGTCCCGGCTCTGCGGATACAGGATGGGCCCCGCGGCAGCCAGGTTGTAGCCAGTGGAGCCGGTGGCGCTGGCCACGATGACGCCGTCGCCCCGGTAGGTGGTCAAGACCTCCCCGTCAATCTGGGTCTTCACTCTGATGATACGCGCGATGGCCCCCCGGCTGACCACGGCGTCGTTGAGGGCCGTAACCGTGTCCAGGCCCTGATAGGGGCGCGGCAACCGGACCGCCAGCATCGCCCGCTCGTCCACCCAGGCCTTCCCGTCCAGGAAAAGGGGCAGGCTCTTGAGGGCATCCTCCGGCTGAACCTCGGTGATAAACCCCAGCCGCCCCTGGTTCACCCCCACGATGGGCACCGCCCAGGGCACGGCGGCCCGGGCCACCCGCAGCAGGGTGCCGTCGCCGCCGAGGCACACCAGAAAGTCGCTCCCCTGGATCTGCGGCCGCAGCGCCTCCTCGTCCCACGCCGAGGCGGACCAGGTCTGCACCTGCTGGCCGCTCAGGAAAGTGGCGAGGCGCTCCGCCAGGGGCCGCGAGGTCTCGACCTTGGGGTGATAGATGACGCCGACCCGTGTCACCAAGCGTGGGTCCTTTGAAACAACGAGCCCCACAGTCCCGCTCCTCGGGACTGGGAGCCTGCCTGAGTCTAACACCGGCCCTCACACCTGTCAAACCGGCCCTGGCCTGGGCCCCTGCGGGCCCAACAGCGTTATCCCTATATAATCGTAGGGAGAAGGAGAGGGCCATGGACAGCCGCCAGCTCACCGAGCTCCTGGAGCGCGTCCGCAGGGGGGACACCACCATCGCCGCCGCCCTGGAGGAGCTGCGCTCCCTACCCTACCAGGACCTGGGCTTCGCCAAGGTGGACCACCACCGGGCCCTGCGGCGCGGCTTCCCCGAGGTGGTCTTCGGCCAGGGAAAGAGCCCCGAGCAGATCGCCCAGATCGCCCAGGAGCTGGAGCGCCAGGGCCAGCCGCTGCTGGTGACCAGGGCCTCCGAGGCGACCTTCGAGGCTGTCCACAAGGTGCTCCCGCGGGCCCGCTACCATAGCCTCGCCCGCTGCATCGTAGCCGACACGCCCGCCCGGCGGCCGCCGCAAGAGGGGGTCAGCGTCATCTGCGCCGGCACCGCCGACATCCCCGTAGCCGAAGAGGCCGCCCTGACGGCCGAGCTCATGGGCAACGCCGTGGAGCGGATGTACGACGTGGGCATCTCCGGCCTCCACCGGCTGCTGGACCACGTGCCCCGGCTCCAGCGGGCCCGGGCCCTGGTAGTCGTAGCGGGGATGGAGGGCGCCCTGCCCAGCGTGGTGAGCGGGCTGGTGGCGGCCCCGGTGGTCGCGGTCCCCACCAGCGTGGGGTACGGCGCCAGCTTCGGGGGGCTGGCGGCCCTGCTGGCCATGCTCAATAGCTGCTCCGCCGGCGTCTCCGTGGTGAACATAGACAACGGCTTCGGCGCCGGCTACCTGGCGGGACTGATCAACCTCGGCCAGCAGCCCGGGCGCTAGAAACTATCACCCAGGACACTGGTATCCCTTCTGAGAAGCTCGCTGCTTAACCAGGGGGTACAGGGGCCCAGCCCCCTGCCGGTCCTTCAGCTGAAGGATGAGGTGTTCCCCAGAACCACGTTCTCTTCCCCCTCTCCTGCTGCTGGGGCCAGGGGTGAGGCGTGCGCCCCACACAAGGTACAACAACAGGGCCCTCCATCGTGGAGGGCCCTGTTGTTTGCTTGGCGGAAGAACGGGCAGCCTCAGCCGCTGCGCTTGACCTCCAGGGTCTCGCCAGGTGCCACTGCTACCCGCCGCAGGTGGATGCCGAACTTGAGCAACCAGTACCACAGGGTGCCGCGGCTGATTCCCAACTCATCAGCCATGGCAGGGAGCCCCTTCTCGTTGTACATCTCGGGAAGGAGCTTCTCCAAGGGACGCTGGTAGCGCTCCTCCACCTGCCGCATCAGACGCGTCTTCCTCAACATGACTGCACCCCCTCCTTGGCCGGCTCTCGGCCCACAAGCAATAATACCCGCTGTTTCGAACATTGTCAATAGGTTTCTATACTCCGTTCGAAACAGTTCTAGAATCTTGCCGAACCTCCGTAGGCAATGAGCTTGACGATTTGCCCCTCCTCTGTTAGAGTCAGCCGATTCTCGTCACCAGAGGCCGTCACTGACCAGTATAGAGCACCAGCTCCTCGAGTTCATCCGCGCCGTCTACGACGCCATGGGGTGGCCCGGTGTCGTGGCCCTGATGGCCCTGGAGAGCGCCAACATCCCCATCCCCAGCGAGGTGATCATGCCCCTGAGCGGCTGGCTACTGGTGCGCGAGGCGGGCCTGGGCTGGGGCGGGGTATTCCTGGCCGGCTTCTACGGCGGCCTGGGCTGCACCCTGGGCTCCCTGGCCTCGTACGCCCTGGGCGCCTGGGGCGGACGACCCCTGCTCGAGCGCTACGGCAGATACATCCTGGTCACCCGCCACGACCTGGACCGCACCGACCGCTGGTTCGCCCGCTACGGCGACGCGGCCGTCTTCTTCAGCCGCCTGCTGCCCGTGGTCCGCACCTTCATCAGCCTCCCCGCCGGCATCAGCCGGGTGAACCTGCCCCGGTTC
>JACQGV010000084.1 GCA_016199375.1 Chloroflexota bacterium
GGTCCAGGGCGAGGCTCTTCTTGTTGCGGTTGTTGGCTTCGAAGTAGATGCACAGGGGGAAGTTGATCCCTGACGTCAGGCTCCGCAGGTAGCGCCCGGGGTCGCCGCTGCGCGGCTCCTCGAGCTTGATGACCTCGGCCCCCAGGTCCCCGAGCATCATTGTGGCCACGGGGCCCTGCTGCCAGATGGTCATGTCCAGGACCCGGATGCCTTCCAGCGGGACCACGGCTCACCCCCCGGCGCGATGGGGTCAATGGTAGCGCAAACGGGAGGCGCAGTACAGCGCCGCTGACCTCGCCAACCGCGCCGATGGGCCGGCTGGCAGCAATCCGGCCCGCCGTCTCAGTCCGGCCGGGCGGAGGAAGGGGTTACCACCAACTGGTAAGGCGGAAGCGTCGGGGTAACAAAACAACCGTGGGTCCTACGCCGGACACGCGGCTGCGGAACTGTACCCAGAGGTCGGCACGAGCTAACCCGCCGGGCGCCGGGAGCGCATCCGCTTGGCCGCCTTGCGCGCCTTGGCCCGCGCCTTCTCCTGCTTGGAGACAAAGTAGCGGCGCTGCTTGAGCTCGCGGAGAACGCCGTCCCGCATCACCACCTTCTTGAAGCGGTTCAGCAGGCTCTCCTGGCTCTCTCCGTCTTGCAAAATGACCTGTGACAAAAGGCGCTCCCCCCGTTCGCTGATTCAACCTCAATTACCCGGCGCCGCCTCGACGGCACCAGGGCTGGCTTTGCCTCCGGTGCTACCGCCCGGTGCCGCGTAGCTTACTGTAGCAGGAGCTGCAATAGACGGGACGGTCGCCGCGCGGCTGGAAGGGCACCTGCGTGTCTGCGCCGCACTCGGCGCAGACCGCCGGGTACAACTGCCGCGGGCGGCGCTCGCCCGCGAGGCCCCCGTCGCCTTCGCCGCGCTGGGACCGCCGGGCCTCCCGGCAGGCGGGGCAGCGCTTGGGGTCGTTGGTGAACCCCCTGGCGGCGAAGGCCTCCTGCTCCTGCGCGCTGAATACGAACTCGTTGCCACAGCCCACGCACTGGAGCGTGCGATCCGCGAACGCCATGAATACCCCTCCTCTTCACTCAGCT
The DNA here is from genome assembly GCA_016199375.1 of Chloroflexota bacterium. Taxonomy (GTDB): domain Bacteria; phylum Chloroflexota; class Dehalococcoidia; order SHYM01; family SHYM01; genus JACQGV01. The sequence goes on from JACQGV010000084.1 coordinate 1,084, forward strand.
TGGGGTGAGAGTTGGGACATCCAGCGCCCGCAGACTTACGTCAGCCTTGGGTCCCGTAGCCCAACCTGCAACCACCAGGCATCATAATACAATACCCGGCAAGGGCTGCCGTGGGCTTACGGGCTGAGGTCCACCCAGACGCTCTTCACCTGGGTGTACAGCTCCAAGGCGTGGGCGCCCAGCTCCCTGCCGAAGCCACTCTGCCGGTACCCGCCGAAGGGCGACTCGGTGCTCATCATGTTGTACATGTTGACCCAGACCGTCCCCGCCTTCAGCCGGCGCGCCACGTAGTGGGCCTTCTTGACATCCCGGGTCCACACCGCCGCCGCCAGGCCGTACACCGTCGCGTTCGCCTTCTTGATGGCATCCTCAACATCGGTGAACTCCAGGGCGGCCAGGACGGGCCCGAAGATCTCTTCCTGGGCGATCTTGTTGTCCGGGCTGACACCGTCAAAGATGGTCGGCTGCACGAAGAACCCCTTGCCGGTGCCGATGTCCGCCCGGCCACCACCGGTCAGCAGCTTGGCCTCCGAACGCTTGCCGATGTCAATGTAGCTCAGGACCTTGGCCATTTGCTCCTTCGATACCAGGGCGCCCAAGCGGGTCTTGGGGTTCATGGGGTCGCCGGGCTGGATGCTCTGGGAGCGCTCCAGGACCTTGGACAACAACTGGTCGTGGACGGAGCGCTCCACGAAGAGACGCGACCCCGCCGCGCACACCTCGCCCTTGCCATAGAAGATGGCGTTGATGGCGCCGCGGGCGGCGGCGTCCAGGTCGGCGTCGGCCAGCACTATATTGGGCGACTTGCCGCCCAGCTCCAAGGACACCCGCTTCAACGTCCCCGCCGCCTCCCGCATGATGATCCGGCCGGTGGCCGTCTCGCCGGTGAAGGCGATCTTGTCCACCTCGGGGTGGCGCACCAGGGCGGCGCCCGCCGTGGGGCCGAAGCCCGTGACCACGTTCAGCACCCCATCGGGCAGGCCCGCCTCCTGGCAGAGCGCGGCGAAGCGCAGGGCCGAAAGGGGAGTCTGCTCCGCCGGCTTCAGGACCACGGTGTTGCCCATGGCCAGGGCAGGGGCGATCTTCCAGGAGGCCAGGAGGAGGGGGAAGTTCCAGGCCACGATGGCGCCCACCACCCCCACGGGCTCCCGCAGGGTGTAGTTGAAGTAGTTCCCTGGCACGGGTATGGTCTCCCCATGCCACTTGGTGGCCCAGCCCGCGTAGTACTGGAAGCACTCGGCCACAAACGGCATGTCTATTCGTGTGGACTCGAAGATCGGCTTGCCGTTGTCCAGGGTCTCGAGGGTGCCCAGCTCCTGGGCGTGGTCGGCCACCAGCTGGCCGATCTTCCACAGCAGCTTCTGGCGGTCGCGGGCGCTCATCTTGGACCAGGGCCCGTCCTCCAGGGCCTTGCGCGCCGCCTTCACCGCCTGGTCAACATCGGCCTCGTCGCCCTCGGCGACGGTCGTCAGCACCTCCTCGCTGGCTGGGTTGATAGTCTCAAGACGCTTGCCGGAGATGGCCTCCACCCACTTGCCATCTATGAACAGCTTGCCCGGCGCGATCTTCGGCTGCGCTGGCACCTGGGTCGTGGTCATGGCGCCCTCCTTCCGGACTGCCCCCGGGACCTGGCCTGAGCCCTTTCCCTACTTCTTGTAGAGCCGCGTGGTCAGGAAACCTGTGGTGTAGTTCCCGGACAGGAACTCCGGGTGTTGCAGGACATCTTTCAGGAGCGGGATGTTGGTCTTCACCCCCTCCACCACATACATATCAAGGGCCTCGCGCATCCGCTGCACCGCCGCCGTGCGGTCCGGTCCCCACACCACCAGCTTCGCCAGGAGGGGGTCGTAGTAGGTGCTCACCTCCCACCCCTCATAGACGCCGCTGTCCAGCCGGATACCATCGCCCTGGGGCTCCACCAGCTTCACGATCCTGCCCGGCGAGGGCAGGAAACTCTTGGGGTCTTCGGCATAGATGCGGCACTCGAGGGCGTGCCCCTGGGTGCGGATGTCCTCCTGGCGCAGGTTCAGGGACTCCCCTGCTGCGACGCGCAACTGCTGCTCCACCAGGTCTACGCCGGTGATGGCCTCCGTCACCGGGTGCTCCACCTGGAGGCGGGTGTTCATCTCCATGAAGTAGAAGTCCCCGTGGCCGTCGGTGAGGCACTCGATGGTGCCAGCGTTGGTGTAGCCGATGGCCAGCACCGCCGCGATGGCCGCCGTGGTCATGCGGTTGCGGAGGTCGTCATCCGTCGAGGGGGAATGGGCCTCCTCGATGACCTTCTGGTTGCGCCGCTGCACACTGCACTCGCGCTCGAAGAGGTGGACGGCGTGGCCGTGGTGGTCCGCCAGTACCTGGACCTCCACGTGGTGGGCATGCTCGATGTACTTCTCGAAATAGATCTTGCTGGAGCCAAAGGCGCGCAGGGCCCGCTGCCGGGCGGTGTCCACGGCGCCCTTGAGGGCATTGGCGTCGCGGGCCACGCCCATCCCGATGCCGCCGCCGCCGTCGCTGGCCTTTACCATGACGGGAAAGCCGATCTTGCCGGCGACCAGCAGGGCCTCCTCGTCGCTCTCGATCTCATTCAAGCTGCCGGGCACGATGGGCACCCCCGACCGGGCCATGAACTGGCGCGCGGAGGCCTTGTTCCCCATCTGAGCGATGGCCTCAGGCGTGGGCCCGACGAAGGCCAGCCCCGCCGCGCGCACCTTCTGGGCGAAGCCCTCGTTCTCGGCCAGGAAGCCATAGCCGGGGTGGATGGCCTCGGCCCGCGCCTTCCTGGCCAGCTCGATGAGCTTGTCCATGTTCAGGTAGCTGACCGGCGCTGGAGGGGGGCCCAGCAGATAGGCCTCGTCGGCCTGCTGCACATGGAGCGCCTTGGTGTCGGCCTCAGAGTAGACCGCCACGGCCTTCACCCCCAGCTTGCGGCAGCCACGAATCAGGCGACAGGCGATCTCCCCACGGTTGGCGATGAGCACCTTACTGAACAATGCACACACTCCTCATCAGGGCAGCCTGGGGCTTTGCACAAAGCTATCCAGAGCTGTGACCTGCCTGTTTCCCCGAACTGGACTCACAAAACTAGGGCTGCGCCAGCCCGCGCAGCCCTAGTTTATGTTCGTCGAGAGGAAATGACAACCAGCCTGGCCGGCCTCAGCCCACCTTGTTGTGGCCCTTCAGCCCTTGCTCCAGGGTGGTCCAGGCCAGCAGGGCGCACTTGACGCGCACCGGGAACTTGCGCACCCCACCCAGAGCCTCCAGGTCTCCCAGCTCCACCCCCGGCTCGTGGCCGCGCATCAGCTCTTTGAACCCCGCGAGCAAGGCGGTCGCCTCCGCCAGCGGCTTGCCCTTGATCGCCTCCGTCATCATGGAGCCCGAGGAGAGGCTGATGGAGCAGCCCTTGCCCTGGAGGCCGACGTCCCGGACGACGCCGTCCTCGACCCGAACCTCCAGGGTGATCTCGTCACCGCACAGGGGGTTCTTGCCCTCGGCCTTCACATTCGCCTCCGCAGGCACCGCTCGGTTCCGGGGGCTCTTGTAGTGGTCGAGGATTATCTCGCGGTAGAGCTCGTCAAGCTGTTCTAACGGCATCGCCGAAGTACGCCCTCGCCTTCTTCAAGGCTGATACCAGGACGTCCACCTCTTCCTTCGTATTGTACAGGTAGAAGCTAGCCCGCGCCGTGGCCGGCACGCCCAACCGTTCCATGAGGGGCTGAGCGCAATGGTGCCCGGCCCGGATCGCCACCCCTTCGTAGTCCAGGGCGGTGCCCAGGTCGTGGGGATGGATTCCGCCGTACTCGAAGGAGATCACGCCGCCCTTCTGCTCCGCGTGCCGGGGGCCGAAGATCCTGATGTCGGGGCCCAGCTCGCCGAGGGCGGCAAGGGCGTAGGCCGTCAGCTCCTTTTCGTGCTGGCGGACGTTTTTCATGCCCAGCCGGGCCAGGTAGTCCACCGCCTCACCGAAGGCGATGACGTCGGCGATGTTGGGCGTGCCCGCCTCGAACTTGTAGGGCAGGTCGTTCCAGGTGGCCTCGCGGAGGCTCACGCTCATGATCATGTCGCCGCCGCCCAGAAAGGGGGGCATCTCCTCCAGCAGCTCCCGGCGGCCATAGAGCACTCCCACCCCCGTGGGCCCCAGCATCTTGTGGGCTGAGAAGGCGAAGAAGTCGCAGCCCAGCTGCTGGACATCTACGGGCAGGTGGGCCGCGCTCTGGGCACCGTCTATCAGGCAGAGGGCGCCCTGGTCGTGGGCCGCCCGCACGATCTCCTCCACCGGGGTGATGGTCCCCAGGACGTTGGACATCTGGGTCATGGCCACCAGCTTGGTGCGGCCGTTGATCAGGGAGTAGAGCTGCTCGATGTTCAGGGTGCCGTCGTCCAGGACCTCCACAAACCGCAGGGTGGCACCCCGCTCCTTGGCCAGGAGCTGCCAGGGGACCATGTTGGAGTGGTGCTCCATGCCTGAGAGCACGATCTCATCGCCCGCGGAGATGTTGCCGCGCCCCCAGGCGTAGGCCACCAGGTTGATGGCCTCGGTCGTGTTGCGGGTGAAGATGATGGACTCGAAGCCGGGGCTGTTGATGAACTTCGCCACCTTCTCCCGCGCCTGCTCGTAGACCTCGGTTGCCTCCTGGCTCAGCAGGTAGACGCCCCGGTGGATGTTGGCGTTGTACTCGGTGTAGTACTTCACCAGGGCGTCAATGACCTGACGGGGTTTCTGGGAGGTAGCGGCGTTGTCCAGGTAGACCAGGGGCTTGCCGTGCACCACCCGTGAGAGGATGGGGAAATCGCGGCGCACCGCGGCAACATCGTAGCTCATAGACTCCCTCCGCCCTGGCCCTGGCCGTCCAGAGAGACCCAGATCTCCTTGCCCTCTACCTTTACGGCGTGGGTGTTCAAGGGGGCCACGGCGGGCATGCGGAGCACCTTGCCGGTGCGCACGTCATACTCGGCCCCGTGCAGGTAGCACTTGATGACGGGACCCGTGAGCTTGCCCTCCGACATGGACGCCTCGTCGTGGGTGCAGGTGTCGTCGGTGGCGTAGACCTGCCCCTCCACGTTGTAGAGGGCCACCGGGAAGCCCTCCACGAACACCAGCTTGACGGTGCCCGGCGGCACCTCGCCCACGTCCGCTACCTTCACAAACCTGGCCATAAGGTTGGTTGTCTCCATCGTCGGGGGCGTCATCAAGTACCCCCTACACTCTGGCCGCCGCGGCCTGCATCTTGGCCTCCACGGCCCGGCCCAACTTCTCCCGCAGCTCCTCGGATGGGAGCTTGTCGATAAGCTCGGCGAAGAACCCGCCCACGATCATCCGCCGGGCGTCCGCCTCCGGCAGCCCGCGGCTCATAAGATAGAAGAGCTGGTCTTCGTCCACGGGGCCCACCGCCGCGGCGTGGCTGCACTTGACATCGTTGGCCTCGATCTCCAGCACCGGGATGGCATCCGCCTTGGCCCGCTCGCTGAGGAGGAGGTTGCGGCTGGTCTGGAAGGAGTCGGTCTGCTGGGCGCCCTCCCGGACTCGGATGAGGCCGTAGAACAGGGAGCGGGAGCGGCCTTCCAACGCCGTCTTGAAGAGGAGTTGGCTGGTGGTGTGAGAGGCGCCATGGTCCTGCAGGGTGTGGTGGTCGAAGAACTGGCGGCCGTCGGCGTAGCACAGCCCTAGCAGCTCGGCGTGGGAGCCGGGGCCCCGCTGGACCGCCTCCACGTTGGCCTTGCTCAGTATCCCACCCAGCCCCACCGTCAGGGAGCTGAACCTGGCGTCGCGCTCCAACACCGCCCGGTGGGTGGCGAAGTGGAAGGTCTGGCGCCCCCAGTCCTGGATGGTGACATAGGTGACCTGCGCCCCGTCCTTGACATAGACCTCGGCCAGGCCGGCGCTGAGCCCCTGGCCGCCGAGAGCCGGGGAACGCCAGTGGTCGCCGTAGAAGACCTTGCTCCCCCGGTCCGCCACTATAATGGTGCGCCAAAAGCTCGCCAGCCCCGGCTCGTCCAGGTAGGCATAGCCGTGGAGCGGGAGGGCCACCTCCACATCCTTGGGCACGTAGACGAAGGCGCCGCCGCTCCAGAGGGCGCTGGCCAGGGCCGTGAACTTGGCCTCCTGGGGCTTGATCGCCTCCCCCAGGTGCTCCTGCACCAGCTCCGGATAGCGGCGGGCCGCCTCCTCCAGGCTGCACAGGATGACGCCCTTGGCCGCCAGCTCGGGCGCCAGGCTCGCCCCCACGGAGGTGCTGTTGTGCTGGAGGAGGGTGCCCGCCCGCGGGAGCCCGTCCTGGGACAGCTCCAGGAGCGGCGCGGCCTGCCGGCCCTCCTTGGAGAAGGCCCGCTGGGCGGCCAGGTCCAAGGCCCGGATATCCACCCGGCGCCACTCCTCTTCGCGGCGGTCGGGCAGCGGCAGCGCCTCGTAGATCCGCCAGGCGGACTGGCGCCGCTCCCGCAGCCAGGCCGGCTCGTCCCTCAGCCGCGCCAGCTCAGCCACGGTGGCGGCGCTAAACCCAGGTTGTTCAGTTGCTATGGGGCTCGTCACAGCCGCTCTCTCGACCGGAGCCCCCACCCCCAGGGCAGGGGCTCCAGATATTCCTTATATGATAGCTGAGCAGTCTCGCTCCCGCTGAGGCTACCCGACGGAGCCCTCGAGCTGGAGCTCGATGAGGCGATTCAGCTCCACCGCGTACTCCATGGGCAGCTCCTTGGCGATGGGCTCGATGAAGCCGTTGACCACCATCTTCGTCGCCTCTTCCTCCGTGATGCCCCGGCTCATCAGGTAGAAGAGCTGGTCGTCGCCCACCTTGCTGACAGTGGCCTCGTGGCCGATGTTGACCCGCTGGTTGTCTATCTCCATGGTGGGGTAGGTGTCGGAGCGGGAGTCCTCGTCCATAAGCAGGGCATCGCAGCGGACGTGGGACTTCACGTCCTCAGCGTCGGGGTAGACCTTGATCAGACCCCGGTAGGAGGTGCGGCCGCCGCCCTTGCTGATGGACTTGGAGATGATCTGGGAGGTGGTGTGAGGGGCCGCATGCACCACCTTGCCGCCGGCGTCCTGGTGCTGGCCCTTGCCGGCGAAGGCCACGGAGAGGATCTCGCCGTGGGCACCCGGCTCCATCAGGTAGACGCTGGGGTACTTCATGGTGAGCTTGCTGCCCAGGTTGCCGTCCACCCACTCCATGGTCGCCTCGCCGTAGGCCTGGGCCCGCTTGGTCACCAGGTTGTAGACGTTGTTGGACCAGTTCTGGATGGTGGTGTAGCGGCAGCGCGCCCCCCGCTTGACGATGA